>JAEUMC010000147.1 GCA_016793415.1 Devosia sp.
CGCCGAGGCGCTGCTGGCGGCGATCGAGGTGCCGCCGGCATTCGCAACGCTGGCACTGGCCGCCGAGGACCTGTTGGGGGATCGGCCCAATGTCGATTTCGCGCTTGCCGCGCTGACCGCCTGCTACGATCTACCGCCGCCTGCGCCGGCCACCATCTTTGCCCTGGCGCGCAGCGTCGGCTGGCTGGCGCATATGCTCGAACAGGTGGCGAGCGGCCAGTTGATCCGGCCCCGCGCGCGCTACGTCGGGCCTGCCGTGCCGCCGGTGTAGCGGCCGACGGCTGATGCAGCGGCAGCACACAGTAGTGCCGCATTGCGGGCATACCCGTCATTACGGGTAGGTTGACTTGCCCTTTGCCGCGGGCGCCCTATTTAATCAGCAGAATCAGGCTCGCCGCCCATCGTGGGGACCGGCCCGATTGCTAGACGGGCGCGGGCTCGCCCTTCCTCCCGAAACGAGCCCTGCGCCCAGGAAAGGACCAAATATGTCGGACGTTACCCAAGGCGGCGCCGGATTCGATCGCGATCGGGTTTACCCGGTGCTGCCGCTACGCGATATCGTTGTCTTTCCGGGCATGATCGTGCCGCTCTTCGTCGGCCGCGAAAAGTCGGTGAAGGCGCTCGAAGAAGTGATGCGCGACGACAAGCACATTCTCGTCGTCACCCAGAAGAATGCCCAGGACGACGATCCGTCGCCTGATGAGATTTATGCCACCGGCACCATCGCTTCGGTGCTGCAGCTGCTGAAGCTGCCTGACGGTACCGTAAAGGTGCTGGTCGAAGGCCTGCGCCGGGCGAAGATCGACCAGTACCTGCAGACCGTCGACTATTTCGAAGCGGAAGCCACGACGCTGCCGGAACCGGAGGAAGACGAGACCGAGCTCGAGGCGCTGGCGCGTTCCGCGCAGTCCGAGTTCGAGAACTACGTCAAGCTCAACAAGAAGATCTCGGCCGAGGTGGTCAACGCCGTCAGCCAGATCACCAACCATTCCAAGCTTGCCGACACCATCGCCAGCCACCTGGTGATCAAGATCGAGCAGAAGGAAGAGCTCTTGGGCACCGTCTCGGTGGCCGAGCGGCTGCAGAAGATTCTTGGCCTGATGGAAGGCGAGATCGGCGTCCTGCAGGTCGAGAAGCGCATCCGTTCCCGCGTCAAGCGGCAGATGGAGAAGACGCAGCGCGAGTACTATCTCAACGAGCAGATGAAGGCGATCCAGCGCGAGCTGGGCGACGGCGAGGAAGGCTCGAACGAGCTGACCGAGCTCGAAGAGAAGATCAAGAAGACCAAGCTTTCGAAGGAAGCCCGCATCAAGGCCGATGGCGAGCTCAAGAAGCTCAAGACCATGAGCCCGATGTCGGCCGAAGCGACGGTCGTGCGCAACTACCTCGACTGGCTGCTGACGCTCCCCTGGGGCAAGAAGAGCAAGGTCAAGCGCGACCTGGTCTACGCCGAGCAGGTGCTGGACGAGGATCACTATGGCCTCGAGAAGGTCAAGGAGCGCATCCTCGAGTATCTCGCGGTGCAGTCGCGCACCGGCAAGCTCAAGGGACCGATCCTCTGCCTCGTCGGCCCCCCGGGCGTCGGCAAGACCTCGCTCGGCAAGTCGATCGCCAAGGCGACCGGCCGTGAGTTCGTGCGCATGGCGCTCGGCGGTGTTCGCGACGAGGCCGAGATCCGTGGCCATCGCCGGACCTATATCGGCTCCATGCCGGGCAAGGTGATCCAGTCGCTCAAGAAGGCGGGCAAGTCCAATCCGCTGTTCCTGCTCGACGAGATCGACAAGATGGGCCAGGACTTCCGCGGCGATCCGTCGTCGGCACTGCTCGAAGTGCTTGATCCGGAGCAGAACAACACGTTTGCCGACCACTACCTCGAGGTCGATTTCGACCTCTCGGACGTGATGTTCGTCACCACCTCGAACACGCTCAACATCCCCGGCCCGCTGATGGACCGCATGGAGATCATTCGCCTCTCGGGTTACACCGAAGAGGAGAAGTTCGAGATCGCTCGGCGCCACCTGATCCCGGAGACGCTGAAGGAGAACGGCCTGCAGCCCAAGGAATTCGTCATCGACGATGACCAGCTGATGGCTGTGGTGCGCAACTACACCCGAGAAGCCGGCGTGCGTAACCTGAAGCGCGAGCTCAGTAAGCTGATGCGCAAGGCGGTGCGCGACATCCTGGTCAAGAAGTCGACCAAGGTGGTCATCACCCCGGAACTGCTCGAGGAATATCTCGGGCCGGCATTCTTCCGGAACGACAAGATCGACGCCGAGCCGCAGGTCGGCGTGGTGACGGGCCTCGCCTGGACTTCGGTCGGCGGCGAGATCCTGACGATCGAAGGCGTGATGACGCATGGCAAGGGCCGCATGACGGTGACCGGCAACCTCAAGGAAGTGATGAAGGAATCCATCACTGCCGCGTCGGGTTACGTGCGCTCGCGGGCAGTCGAACTCGGCATCAAGCCGCCGCTGTTCGATACGCGTGACATCCACCTGCACCTGCCGGAAGGCGCGACGCCGAAGGATGGTCCGTCCGCCGGCATCGGCATGGCGACGACTATCGTCTCGCTGATGACCGGTATTCCGGTGCGGCACGATATCGCCATGACCGGCGAAGTGACGCTGCGCGGCCGCGTGCTGCCGATCGGTGGGCTCAAGGAGAAGCTCCTTGCCGCGCTCCGCTCCGGCATCAAAACCGTGCTCATCCCCGAGGAGAACACTCGCGATCTCAAGGAGATCCCGAAGAACGTGACCGAGGGTATGGAGATCATCCCGGTGAGCCGGATGGACGAGGTGCTGAGCCGCGCCCTGATCCGGCAGCCCGAACCGATCGAGTGGAAGTACGACGACGACAAGCCGGCCGCGGTGCCGGTGGTCGAGTCCTCGGTCGATGGCGACGAGAGCGGTGCAAGCCTGCCGCACTGAGCCGGGGCTTGATCGATGAAACTGGAAGCGGCGCCCTCCGGCGCCGTTTTCTTTTTCGTCGTGGAGTTGAACGGAAGGTCGCTGTATCTCGCCACGAAATCTTCACGCTCGTGCGGGTAGCTGCCTCCAGTGAGCTCAAATGCAGCACTGGAGAGCCGAATGCGACTCAAATGGAAACTGGGGCTGGCGACGTTCCTGGCGGCTGTCGTCTCGCTGATGGGACTATCGCTTGCCCAGGATACACGCACCGAGACGGTGAAGTTCAAACGCGGCGCGAGCAGTACGTCGATCGAAGACAGCATCACCGGCTATGAGAGTGTCAGCTACTTGCTGGGGGTGACCGCCGGGCAGCGGATGAGCGTGGAGCTCGATACCGACAATACCTCCAACTACTTCAACATCACCGCGCCTGGGGCGTCCGAGGCGCTCTACAACGGCTCGATCGACGGCAACAGCACCTCGTTCGTCATCCCATCGAGCGGCAACTACAAGATCGACGTCTACCTGATGCGTAACGCGGCGCGACGCGGCGAGGCGGCCAACTACGACCTGACCATCTCGGTCGAGGCCAAGGCTGCGGCGAGCCAGCCCGCGCCCGGCAAGCCGGCTCCGGATTTTGCCGACGGTCTGGCGGGTGGTCCCGACTACTGGCAGGTGCACGGCCTCACTCGCGGCGACACGCTGAATGTGCGTGCCTCGGCCTCGTCGGGGGCTTCGGTGCTCGGCGTGCTCGATGAGGGCGACGTGATCCGCAACCTCGGCTGCAAGATGAATGGCTCCACCCGCTGGTGCCGTGTCGAGGACCAGACCGGCCTCAATGGCTGGGTGGCGGGCAAGTACCTGCACGAGTCGACGCGTGCTCCGAGCCCTTCTCGTCCCGTAGCACCGCCGCCGGCCAGCCAGCCGCCAGTCGGCTCCGCTGACGGCGTGCCGGTGGCGATGATGCCGCGCTACTGCACCGGCGAGGCCTCGGCGCAGTTCGGAGTGCGCCCGCAGGACATCATTGCCAACGCTGCGTTCAAGAGTGGCAAGCTCTACGTTTCGCAGGGCTGGTTCGATGGGTCGGGTGGTACGACGTTCTTCACCTGCTATTTCAAGGCGGACGGCACGTTCATCGCAGTGAACTGACCACTGCGTTTCACGCCTGGCCAGCGGCGCCCACGGGCGCCGCTTCCGTTTGTCGGCTCGGGTGTCGGCCAGCTCGGCGGCAACCCGCGGCTCACTGCTGCGATCACGCAAATTCGCCTCTGGTGTAACGCCCGCGTGATCACCATCTAGGCATTTCGTTTGCAACGTCAAACGAGAACGAATATAGAACACGCCCCGCGTGTCAGCCGGCTGGAGGGCCCCGACTTGAACAAGGCACTGATCATCATTCTGGCCGCGGTGACCCTCGATGCGATCGGCATCGGGCTGATCTTTCCGATTCTGCCGCGGTTGCTCGAGGACGTCACCCATACCGGCGAGGTGACGATGATCATCGGCATCATGCTGGCGCTCTATTCGGCCATGCAGTTCCTGTTCTCGCCGGTACTCGGGGTGCTCAGCGACCGCTATGGGCGGCGACCGGTGCTGCTGGTGTCGCTGGCCGGCGCCGCGATCGACTATCTGGTGATGGCGTTCGCGCCGGAGCTGTGGATGCTGGTGGTCGGCCGCGCCATCGCCGGCATCACCAGTGCCAACATGGCGGTTGCCACCGCCTATATCACCGACATCTCGGCCGAGGAGGAGCGCGCCAAGCGCTTCGGCTATTTCCACGCCATGTTCGGCATCGGCTTCATCATCGGGCCGGTGATCGGCGGCATCCTCGGCGACATCTGGGTCCGGGCGCCGTTCCTCGTGGCGGCAGGGCTCAACGCGGTGAACTTCGCGCTGGCGCTGTTCGTGCTGCCGGAATCGCGCGCCGGCGACGCCGATACCAGGTTCGATTTCGCGACGCTCAATCCGTTCCGGCCGCTGGGTTGGGCCTTCAGCTTCACCGCTCTGCTGCCGTTGATGGCGATCTTCGTCATCATGAACTTCGTGGGTACCATGTACGGCACCATCTGGGCGCTGTTCGGCCAGGACATGTTCCAGTGGAACGGCCTGATGATCGGGCTGTCGCTGGGGGCTTTCGGGCTGTTCCACGCCGGTGCCCAGGCGCTGCTCACCGGGCCGGCGGCGGCGCGGCTAGGCGAGCGCTGGGCGATGATCCTGGGCATGGCGTGCGAGCTGACCGCACTGCTGATTCTCGGTTTTGCCACGCAGGGCTGGATCCTGTTCGCGCTGGCGCCGCTGTTCGCCCTGGGCGGCATCGGCATGCCGGCGCTGCAGTCGCTCACCACGCAGCAGGTCGATGCCGACAACCAGGGTAAGCTGCAGGGGGTGCTGGCGAGCCTCGTCAGTCTTTCGGCGGTGTTCGGGCCGCTGTTCTTCTCGACGGTGTATTTTGCCCTCAAACCGACCTGGCCGGGGCTGATCTGGATTGTCGGGGGAGCCGTGTATTTGCTGGCGTTGCCGCTGCTTTTGGGCATCCGCCGGACGCGTGTTGCCACAGTGACGCCCGACGGCTGACAAAGTTGAGCCAGAATTGACCCTTCATTAACAGAATTGCTGTGCCTGACTTGCGGAAAAGCCCGGATTTCCTTGCGTTCCGAGCAGAATCGAAGAAGGGTCACGGCGTTTTGGTTCGCCTCCAGAGGGCGGGCATCCCACAGTGAGGAAACGCTATGTCTAACAAGAACGATCTGATCGGCGTCGTCGCCGACAAGGCGGGCCTGACCAAGGCCCAGGCTGGGGAGGCTGTCGATGCCGTGTTTGACGCCATCACCGCGTCGCTGAAGAAGGGCGACGAAGTGCGTCTGGTCGGTTTCGGCACGTTTGCGGTTTCCAAGCGCAAGGCCTCGATCGGCCGCAACCCGGCGACGGGCGCGGAGATCAAGATCCCGGCTTCCAACCAGGCCAAGTTCAAGCCCGGCAAGGGCCTCAAGGACGCGATCAACTAAGATCGTGCCCGGTCGAATAGACCACATGGCCCCGTGCGCTAGCCGCCGGGGCCATTTGCTTTTCAGGGCAGGGCAGAGACGCCCCGCGGGGGCGTGAACGCCTAGTGGTCTTCTGGGAGGGGATGGTGGGCGGTGACGGTCTCGAACCGCCGACCCTCTCGGTGTAAACGAGATGCTCTACCAACTGAGCTAACCGCCCGTCGGGGCTCTCGGGAGCACCCATGGTGACCCGCAGCGCGACGAAGGCGCACTAACTAGGGTCTCGGCCGCGGGCCGTCAACCCGTGCCACTGAATCTGGCTGTGCCGCCGCGGCATACCCCTGTAGAATGGCGCTCGCTACAAGACGGTCTGTCGGACGAAAGCCAGGGAGGGCTTGATGTCGATTGCCGAGGTAAGCCGCTTCGATCTGCCCGGATTCGCGGGCGCGCTCATTCACCCACACCACGCCGGCTACGACGACGCGCGACGCGTCTACAATGGCATGATCGACCGCCGGCCGGCGGTGATCGCCCGATGCAGCAGCGCTGACGACGTGGTGCTGGCGCTTGCGCTGGCGCGCCGCGAGGGGCTGCCGGTGTCGGTGTTCGGCGGCGGCCATGCCGTCACCGGCTCGGCCGTCTGCGACGATGGCGTCTGCATCGACCTGCGCGGCATGAAGGAGATTCGGATCGATCCGGTCGCTTGCACCTGCCGCGCCGAAGCCGGCCTCAACTGGGGCGAGTTCGATGCGGCGACGGCGCAGCACGGACTGGCGCTGACCGGCGGTCGCAACCCGACCACGGGCATCGCCGGGTTGTCGCTGGGCAGCGGTAGCGGCTGGCTCGAGCGGAAGTTCGGCTATGTCTGCGACAACCTGATCAAGGCCGAGGTGGTTACTGCCGACGGCCGCCAGATCGTCGCGTCGGAGGGCGAGAACGCCGACCTGTTCTGGGGCTTGCGCGGTGGCGGCGGCAATTTCGGCATCGTCACGGCCTTTCACTTCAAGCTGCACCGACTCGGCCCGATCGTGCTGGCCGGCGTGCTGCTGTATCCGGCGCCGATGGCAGGGGCCGTGCTGCGCAAGATGCGGGATTTCGTTGGAACCGCGCCTGATGAGGTGGGAATCGGCATGGCCTTCACCACTGCGCCGGATGCGCCATTCGTTCCCGAGCCGGCGCGTGGCAAGCCGATTGTCGCCGTGCAGCTGATCTATGCCGGCGAGATCGAGGAGGGAATCAAGGTGCTGGCGCCGTTCCGTGCCTTCGGGCCGCCGGCGGCCGACCTGGTGCAGCCGATGCCCTATACCGAGTTCCAGAAGATGGGCGGCAATTTCCCGGGCTCGCAGAACTACTGGACTGCCGATTTCCTCAACGAATTGCCTGAGGAGGCGATAGACGCCTATGCCGCGCTGGCGCTGACGCCGCTGTCACCACAGTCGGCAATCATCCTGGTGCCCGGCGGCGGTGCACCATCGCGGGTCGACGAGGAAGCCACGGCGTTCGGCATGCGCACGGCGCCGTGGAATGTGCACTACATCTGCGGCTGGACGAATCCGGCGGACAACGCGGCCAATACGGCGCGGGTCAAACAGATCGCTTCGGTGTTGAAGCCGTGGTCGACCGGGCGAGTCTATCTCAACTACATCGGCAATGAGGGGCAGGAGCGCGTGGACGCGGCCTTTGGCGAGAAGAAGCTGGCGCGGCTACGCGCGCTGAAGGCCAAATGGGACCCCGAGAACGTCTTCCGCCACAACCACAACATTCGTCCGGCGGCGGCAGCGGGCTGAAAGCGCAGCAAAAACGCCAATCCGCAAAGGCATTTGCAGGCGGACGTGGAAAAGCTGGAAGAAAGTATGCGCTGAGCGCCGTTTCGACGCTTGACACTCTCCGGCACGCCCTCTAAACGGACGCCACGTTGCGCGGACGACTGGTTCGCCAAGCGCTGCGGGAGTAGCTCAGTTGGTTAGAGCGCCGGCCTGTCACGCCGGAGGTCGCGGGTTCGAGCCCCGTCTCTCGCGCCACCCTTTTCCTTCACATCATTGAAGAGTTTCGGGTGGCGACCACCGGTTTGTTCGCCGGTTTGCCATGCTGCTTCCTTGCAATGGCCGTCCCCCCACCACATTTCTAACCTACGAGCAGTTCCCCAACGGAACCGCCGTTAGCTGACGTGCATTTAGAGCTGTTGGAGGCGATCCCGGAGGCTGGCCCATGCTGGTGTCATTGCGAACTATCCTTGCAGGAGCGGTGCTGGCCGCTACGGCAGGCGTCGCGACGGCCTCCGACCTGATCACCGTTCCTGTCGGTTCGAGCGAAGTCGCGGTTCCGGTGGCCACCGGATTCGACTGGAGCGGCTTTTATGCTGGCGTCTATGGCGTGGTGCAGTCGAGTTCGGCACGCGGCACCGAATTGGGCGCGGGAATCGCGGCCGGCGTCAACGCGCAGCTCGATTTCTTCCTTGTCGGCGGCGAAGTGGCCCTGCACGGCCTGACCGGGGATACCATCGACACCGCCTACGGCCAGGTCACCGGTCGGGGCGGTATCCTGGTGACGGACGATCTCTTGGCGTATGCCTCGGCGGGCTACGGCATGGAACTCACCGGCACCGGTGAACGCGACTTCCTCGCCGGCGGCGGTATCGAATACGCCGTCACCGACGATATCTCGATCAATGCCGAATACCTGCGGGGCTTCGACCTTGAGGGCGGCAACGCCAAGGATCAGTTCAGCCTCGGGGCGCGGTTCCATTTCTAGCCGAATCCGATGGCACCAAGCCTGGAGCCATGTGTTGATTGCACAGCTTGGCCGGTAATCGTGGTGGTTCGTCGCGATCGATAGCCGGAAGACCGTTGCGGGCAGGGCGTCTCAGCCGGTTTTCCGTGCTAAGTTGATCGTAATGATCAACATTAGTTTTCCTTGAATCGCTCTAAGGCGTGGGCTAAGCCCGTGCCACACGAAGTCGCGTCGTCTGAGGGGCCCAAAATTGCCCGTTTGGCCGCGCGAGCCGGACACTTCAGCCGGCCCGACCATTAGGCTGCACAATGAACGAGTTGCTCAGCAACTACCTGCCGATCATCATATTCGTCGGTCTGGCTGCCGTTATCGGCCTGGCCCTCATGATTGCCCCCTTCATCGTCGCCTACAAGCGACCCGACCCCGAGAAGGTGTCGGCGTTCGAAGCAGGCTTTGAAGCGTTCGACGATGCGCGCATGAAGTTCGATGTGCGCTTCTATCTGGTGTCGATCCTGTTCATCGTCTTCGACCTTGAAGTGGCGCTGCTGTTCCCATGGGCCGTGGCGTTCCGCGATGTCGGCTGGTTCGGCTTCTGGTCGGTGATGATCTTCCTGGGTGTGTTGACCATCGGCTTCATCTACGAATGGAAGAAGGGCGCGCTGGAATGGGATTGAGTGAACAGACGCTGGTCGCGCCGCAGCCCAAGGGCCTGCTCGACCCCCGTACCAACAAGCCGATCGGCGCCGACGACCCGTTCATGATGGACGTGAACGCCGAGCTCGCCGACAAGGGTTTCCTGGTCTCGACGGCATCGCAGCTGATCACCTGGGCGCGCACCGGCTCGTTGATGTGGATGCAGACGGGCCTCGCCTGCTGCGCTGTAGAAATGATCCAGATGTCGATGCCGCGCTACGACATCGAGCGATTCGGCACCGCGCCGCGCGCTTCGCCGCGGCAGGCCGACGTCTTGATCGTGGCCGGTACGCTGACCAACAAGATGGCCCCGGCGCTGCGCAAGGTCTACGACCAGATGCCGGAGCCGCGCTACGTCATCTCGATGGGCAGCTGCGCCAACGGCGGCGGCTACTATCACTATTCCTATTCTGTGGTGCGTGGCTGCGATCGCGTCATGCCCGTCGACATCTATGTCCCGGGCTGCCCGCCGACCGCCGAGGCACTGCTGTACGGCATCCTGTTGCTGCAGAAGAAAATCCGCCGCACCGGCACGATCGAACGTTAGGACCGGCCATGACTGACGGCCCCATTCCTTCACCGCTCGCGGCGCTCGCTGAACGCGCCCGCAACGCGCTCGGCGAAAAGATTCTCGACCACAAGCTGGCCTTCGGCGAGCTGACGCTGAGCGTGCAGCGCGACGCCATCATCGATGTCGCGACGTTCCTGCACGATCACGAAGCGTTCGTCGGCATTACCGATGTGTGCGGGGTGGATTATCCGGAGCGCGAAGAGCGCTTCGACGTGGTCTATCACCTCCTGAGCCCCAAGCAGAATCTGCGCGTGCGGCTGAAGCTCTCGACGAACGACACGCAGCCGGTGCGGTCGATCACTGGTCTGTACCCGGGCGCCGACTGGTTCGAGCGCGAGACCTATGACCTGTTCGGTATCCTGTTTACCGGACATCCTGATCTGCGCCGTCTGCTGACCGACTACGGTTTCGATGGCTATCCGCTGCGCAAGGACTTCCCGACCACTGGCTATGTCGAGGTCCGCTACGACGAAGAGCGCAAGCGCGTCGTCTACGAGCCGGTGAAGCTGCCGCAGGAATTCCGGCAGTTCGATTATCTGTCACCGTGGGAGGGTACGGATTACGTGCTGCCCGGCGACGAGAAGGCGAAGAACTAGCGAATGGCGAATAGTAAGTAGCGAATAGGGAAAGGAGAGCAGAACGGCGATAGACTCATACAGGGACCTTCTGGTTTGGAAGGCCGCAATCGAGCTAGCTGTCAGGTGTTACGAGGTGACCAAGGGCTTCCCACAAGCGGAGGCATACGGGATGACCTCTCAGATCAGACGAGCATCAGCCTCAATAGCAGCCAACATTGCGGAAGGGCATGGCAGGGACGGAACGGCATCGTTTATCCAGTTCTTGCGCATTGCTCAGGGGTCTCTGAAGGAGTTGGAAACGCATCTGATCTTGGCGCAGCGAGTCGCTCTGGTGGGCGAAACGGACATGATCCCCATCATGGGGCAATGCGACGAGATAGGCCGGATGTTGCGATCCCTGATCCGATCACTGCAAAGCAAGACATGACCCCAGTAACCCCTATTCGCTATTGGCTATTCGCTACTCGCGCGACTTCGGAGAAGGCGCATGTCTGAAGTTGACGTCCGCAATTTCACCATCAACTTCGGGCCGATCCACCCCTCCGCGCACGGCGTGCTGCGCCTCATCCTCGAGCTCGACGGTGAGGTGGTGGAGCGCGTCGATCCGCATATCGGGCTGCTGCATCGCGGCACCGAGAAGCTGATCGAGACCAAGACCTACCTGCAGGCGGTGCCGTATTTCGACCGGCTCGACTATGTCGCGCCGATGAACCAGGAACACGCCTTCTGCCTCGCGGTGGAAAAGCTCCTCGGTATCGAAGTGCCGATGCGCGGACAGCTGATCCGCGTGCTCTATGCCGAGATCGGTCGGCTTCTGTCGCATATGCTCAACTGCACCACGCAGGCGATGGATGTCGGCGCGCTGACCCCGCCGCTATGGGGGTTCGACGAGCGCGAGAAGCTGATGATCTTCTACGAACGCGCCTCGGGCAGCCGCATGCATGCGGCCTATTTCCGTCCGGGTGGCGTGCACCAGGACCTGCCCCAGGCGCTGATCGACGATATCGGCGCGTTCTGCGACCCGTTCCTCAAGGTGCTGGACGATCTCGAAGGCCTGCTCACCGGCAACCGCATCTACATGCAGCGCAACGCCGATATCGGCGTGGTGTCGGCGGAGGATGCCTGGAAGTGGGGCTTTTCGGGCGTCATGGTGCGCGGCTCGGGCGATGCCTGGGACCTGCGCAAGGCGCAGCCCTATGAGTGCTACGACCGGCTGGAATTCGACGTGCCGGTCGGCAAGAACGGCGATTGCTACGATCGCTATCTCGTCCGCATGGACGAAATGCGCCAGTCGATCCGCATCATGAAGCAGGTGCTGGACCTGCTGAATTCGCCCGAAGGGCAGGGGCCGGTGTCGTCGACCGACGGCAAGGTGGTGCCACCCAAGCGTGGTGAGATGAAGCAGTCGATGGAAGCGCTGATCCATCACTTCAAGCTCTACACCGAAGGTTACAAGGTGCCGGCCGGCGAGGTTTATGCCGCTGTCGAAGCGCCGAAGGGCGAGTTTGGCGTCTATCTGGTCAGCGACGGCACCAACAAGCCGTACCGCTGCAAGATCCGCGCGCCAGGCTTCGCGCACCTGCAGGCGATGGATTTCCTCTGCCGGGGACACATGCTGGCCGACGTCGCCGCCATCCTCGGTTCGCTCGATATCGTGTTTGGTGAGGTCGACCGGTAATGTCTGTCCGCCGTTTAGCAGATGAGGCCGTCCAGCCGACCACCTTCGCTTTCACGAAGGAAAACCAGGCCTGGGCCGAAAAGAAGATGGCGGAATACCCGCCGGGTCGGCAGCAGTCGGCCGTGATCCCGGTGCTGTTCCGCGCGCAGGAGCAGCAGGGCTGGGTCAGCCGCGCCGCCATCGAAGCGGTCGGGAAGCTCCTCGACATGCCCTATATCCGGGTGCTGGAAGTCGCGACGTTCTATACGCAGTTCCTGCTGCAGCCGGTTGGCACGCGCGCCCATATCCAGGTGTGCGGCACGACGCCGTGCATGCTGCGCGGCGCCGAGGACATCCGCCACGTCTGCGAGCGCCGCATCAACCACAAGCCGTTCGAGACCAATGCCGAGGGCACGCTGAGCTGGGAAGAGGTCGAGTGCCTCGGGGCCTGCGTCAATGCTCCGCTGGTGATGGTGGGCAGCGATACCTACGAAGACCTGACGGTCGAAAGCTTCGAGGCGATCCTCGACAAATTCTCCGCCGGCAAGGGGAGCGACGTGAAGCCCGGCCCGCAGGTGCTACGCCAGTTCGGCGCGGCGGAGGGCGGCCAGACGACGCTGCTCGAAAAGCCGACCGCCAAGCGCACCTACAAGCCGTTCCCGCCGCCGCCGGCCGCTCCCGCGGCTGCTCCGGGTGCTGCCCCGGCGCCGGTCGCGGCCGCGCCGGCTTCTGCTGCCAAGGCGCCTGAGCCGACTGCCGCGGGCCGCAAGAATGTCACGACCGAGGAAACGGCACCGGCGCTCAAGTCGCCGTCGCCGGTGAAGGTCTCGACCGCCACCGCCGAGAGTGAGCGCAAGGCGGCCAACAAGGCTGCCAAGGCCGACGGCACACCGAACCGTGCGATGCGCGAGACGGCCACTGGCGCGGAGTCGCCGGCCGGCAAGATCGACGCCGGCAAGACCGACACCAAGGCCAAGCGCCCGCCGGCTTCGGCAAGCTCTGTTTCGCCGACGCAGGATGCCGGCGCGACGCTGTTCCAGGCGCCTCCCGGGCAACGCGACGACCTCAAGCTGATTTCGGGCGTCGGTCCGGTGCTCGAAGGCAAACTCAACGCCATCGGCATCACCACCTGGGCGCAGGTGGCGACGCTGAAAAAGGCCGATATCGCCAAGCTCGAAGATCACCTCGCATTCCCGGGCCGGGTGGCCCGCGATGAGTGGATCAAGCAGGCCAAGGCGCTCGCCAAGGGCGGCGTCGAGGAATATCGCAAGGTGTTCGGGAAGGACCCGCGCTGATGCTCGCTGACCAGGATCGCATATTTACCAACCTATACGGCACCGGCGACTGGGGTCTCGAAGGCGCCCGGGCGCGTGGCGGCTGGGTGGATACCAAGAAGTTCATCGACAACGGTCGCGACTGGATCGTCAACGAGGTCAAGGGTTCGGGTCTGCGTGGCCGCGGCGGCGCCGGTTTCCCGACGGCGCTGAAGTGGACCTTCATGCCCAAGGAGGGCGTCAACGACGGCCGTCCGAGCCAGCTGCTGGTCAACGCCGACGAGTCCGAGCCCGGCACCTGCAAGGATCGCGAGATCCTGCGCCATGATCCGCACCACCTGATCGAGGGCTGCCTGCTCGCCGGTCGCGCCATGGGCGCGCATATTGCCTATGTCTACATCCGCGGCGAGTTCATCCGCGAACGGCAGAATTTCGAAGCCGCCGTGCAGCAGGCCTACGACGCCAAGCTGATCGGCAAGAACAATATCCACGGCTGGGACTTCGAGATCGTCGTCCACCATGGGGCGGGCGCCTATATCTGCGGCGAAGAAACCGCGCTGATGGAATCGCTCGAGGGCAAGAAGGGCCAGCCGCGCCTCAAGCCGCCGTTCCCGGCGGCGATGGGTGTCTACGGCAACCCGACCACCGTCAATAATGTCGAGTCGATCGCCGTGGTGCCGGAGATCCTGCGCCGTGGCGGCGCCTGGTTCGCCGGCATCGGCCGGGCCAACAATACCGGCACCAAGCTGTTCATGGCCTCGGGCCACGTCAACAAGCCGGCGGTGTTCGAAGACGCGCTCGGCTGCACCTTCGAAGAACTGATCGAGAAGCATTGCGGCGGCATCCGTGGCGGCTGGGACAACCTTCTGGCGGTGATCCCGGGCGGCGCCTCCTGCCCGGTGGTGCGCGGCGAAGACATGCGTACGGCGATCATGGATTTCGACGGCATGCGCGAAAAGAAGTCGTCGTTCGGTACCGGCGGCATGATCGTGATGGACAAGTCGACCGACATCATCAAGGCGATCTGGCGCATCCAGGCTTTCTTCAAGCATGAAAGCTGCGGACAGTGCACGCCGTGCCGCGAAGGCACCGGCTGGATGATGCGCGTCATGGAACGCATGGTCGAAGGTCGTGCCCAGAAGCGCGAGATCGACATGCTGTTCGACGTGACCAAGCAGATCGAGGGGCACACCATCTGTGCACTCGGCGATGCGGCGGCCTGGCCGGTGCAGGGCCTGATCCGCAACTTCCGCGACGTCATCGAGGCGCGGATCGACCAATACACCTGGTCCTCGACCAGCGAGGGCGCCGTGCCCTCGATCGCGGCGGAGTAAGGCCTATGGCCCAGATCAACGTCGACGGTACGCTCGTCGAGGTCCCGGAATACTACCCGCTGATGCAGGCGGCTGAAGCCGCCGGCGCCGAGATCCCGCGCTTCTGCTACCACGAGCGCCTGTCGGTGGCGGGTAACTGCCGCATGTGCCTCGTCGAAGTGAAGGGCGGGCCGCCGAAGCCGCAGGCCAGCTGCGCCATGTCGGTCAAGGACCTGCGTCCCGGCCCGAACGGCGAGCCGCCGGAGATGTTCACCAACACCCCGATGGTCAAGAAGGCCCGCGAAGGGGTGATGGAGTTCCTGCTCATCAACCACCCGCTGGATTGCCCGATCTGCGACCAGGGTGGCGAGTGCGACCTGCAGGACCAGGCCATGGCCTACGGCGTCGACAAGAACCGCTTCGCCGAGAACAAGCGTGCCGTCGAGGACAAGTATCTCGGGCCGCTGGTGAAGACCGAGATGAACCGCTGCATCCACTGCACGCGCTGCGTCCGCTTCACCACCGAAGTGGCCGGCATCACCGAGATGGGCCTGCTCGGCCGCGGCGAGGATGCCGAGATCACCTCCTATCTCGAGCGGGCGCTGACCAGCGAGCTGCAGGGCAACGTCATCGATCTCTGCCCGGTTGGCGCGCTCACTTCCAAGCCCTACGCCTTCCATGCGCGTCCGTGGGAACTGGTGAAGACCGAGACCATCGACGTGATGGACGCTGTGGGGTCCAACATCCGCGTCGACAGCCGCGGCCGCGAAGTGATGCGCATCCTGCCGCGCGTCAACGAGGCGATCAACGAAGAGTGGATTTCGGACAAGACCCGTTTCATCTGGGATGGCCTCAAGAGCCAGCGCCTCGATCGGCCCTATGTCCGCTCCGGCGGCAAGCTGAAGCCGGCATCGTGGGATGAGGCGTTTGCCGCCATCGCCAAGGCCATCAAGGCCTCGGGCGGCGGTAACAAGGTCGGCGCCATTGCCGGCGACCTGGCGGCAGTCGAGGACATGTATGCGCTCAAGGCGCTGATGACCTCGCTCGGCTCGGGCATGACCGACTGCCGTCCGGCGATGTCGGGGATCGACCCGTCGATGCCGCGTTCGGCCTACATCTTCAACCCGACTATTGCGGGCATCGAAGAAGCCGATGCGATCCTGATCATCGGTTCGAACCCGCGCAAGGAAGCGGCGCTGGTCAACGCGCGTATCCGCAAGGCCTGGCGCGCCAAGAACACCCCGATCGCGGTGATCGGCGACAATGCCGACCTCACCTACAAGTACGAGTATCTGGGCAACGGGCTGTCGGCGCTGGCCGACCTCGTGGCGCGCAAGGGCAGCTTCGGCGAGGTGTTGTCGAAGGCCGTCCGTCCGCTGATCATCGTGGGCGAGGGCGCCGTGTCGCATGGCGCCGCGCACTCCAAGCAGATCGGCCGCGACGTACTGGCCATGGCGGCCAAGCTCGCCATCGGTTCGGGCGCGGCGGAAGACTGGAACGGCCTCGCGCTGCTGCACAATGCGGCGGGCCGCGTCGGTGGCCTCGATATCGGCTTCGTGCCGCATGACGGCGGCGTCTGCTCGGCTGACCAGATCGGCCTTGCCGGCAAGGGCGAGCTCGATGTGCTGTTCCTGCTCGGCGCCGACGAGTACGACACTTCGGCCATGGGCAAGGCGTTCGTGGTCTATGTCGGCACGCACGGCGACGCCGGTGCGCACCGCGCCGACGTGATCCTGCCGTCCGCCGCCTACACCGAGAAGTCTGGCACCTACGTCAACACCGAAGGCCGCGTGCAGCTCGCCGAGCGCGCCGTGTTCCCGCCCGGTGAAGCCAAGGAAGACTGGGCGATTTTCCGGGCCCTGAGCGCCGTGCTCGGGCAGCCGCTGGCATTCAACTCACTGAACCAGCTGCGTGCCGCGATCTATGCCGAGTTCCCGCACCTGGCGCGGCTCGACCAGATTGCGCCGGGCTCGCTCGCCGACGTGAAGAAGCTTGCCGGCGCCGCGATCAAGACCAAGTCCGCGACCTTCACTTCGCCGGTTGCCGACTTCTACCTCACCAACCCGATCGCGCGGGCATCCGCGACGATGGGCGAATGCGCCGCGCTGCAGGCCGGTCTCCGGCAGGCAGCAGAGTAAGGGGCCCAGATGGATTTCGTCGTTTCAGCGCTGGACTACCTGCTCGGTATCCCGATTTTCGGGTGGGGGACGCAGGTCGGCTTCATCTACAAGGGGCTGCTGCTCCTCGTGGCGCTGCTGCTGTTCACCGCCTACATCCTGCTCGCCGACCGCAAGATCTGGGCGGCGGTACAGCAGCGTCGCGGCCCCAACGTGGTCGGCCCGCTCGGGCTGTTGCAGAGCTTCGCGGACTTGTTGAAGTTCGTGCTCAAAGAGCCTGTGATTCCGGCAAGTTCGGACAAGGTGCTGTTTATCCTCGCGCCGCTGGTGACCTCGATCCTGGCGCTCTCGGCCTATGCCGTGATCCCATTCGACAATGGCTGGGCGCTGGCCGATATCAATATCGGCATCCTCTACATCTTCGCCATCTCGTCGCTGGGCGTGTACGGCATCATCATGGGCGGCTGGGCTTCCAACTCGAAGTACCCGTTCCTCGGC
>JAEUMC010000190.1 GCA_016793415.1 Devosia sp.
GTCGGCGCTGCGAGAAAACTGTGAGCGGCCGGGCCGTTTGGGCCATCGCTCCGACTCAAATCGGGACCCCGCGGGGAGGCGGACCGACCGACCCAAGCCTGATCGCGTCAGCGATCCCTCGGGCAGCGTCGCCGCAATCGCCAAGCCGCATTCGCGCTCATCTTGGAGGAGAGCCCATGACCAAATCATCCGACACCAAGCCAAGCGGCTGGTCGCGCCGCCGCGTGCTGACCACTGCGGCGAGCGGCCTGGCGCTGGCCGCGGCCAGCAGCTTCCCGATGCCCGCCATCGCACAGGGCAAGAAGCTCACCTACTGGGGCGGCCTGATCTTTTCGGACGACGCCAACAAGCTGTTGACCGACACCATCAATGCCTGGGGCGCGGCCAATGGCGTCGCCACCGAAGTGGTGATGATCAACCAGAACGAGACCACCCAGAAGGTCTCGGCGGCGGTGTCGTCCAACACCATGCCGGATGCGCTCGACATGGGCCTCGGCCTGGCGCGGCTACTCGCCCGGCAGAGCCAGTTCTCCGACGTCGGCGACCTCTACAAGAAGATCGGCGACGCACAGGGCGGCTGGTTCGCGGGTCCCGATACGGCGACCGACCTGACGGCGGATGGCGGCATCGCCCGCGTCGGCATCCCGTTCGGCGTCAACGGCAACCTGCTGCTCAGGCGCAAGGACCTGCTGGAGCCGGCCGGTTTCACCGAGGCGCCCAAGACCTGGGACGAACTGGTGACGCAGGCCGAAGCCATCAACAAGGCGCCGGTCTCCGGCCTTGGCCTCGCCCTCTCCAATGTCGGCGACGCCAACCTCCAGGTCGCGGTGCTGCAGTCGTTCGGCGGCCGCATTGCCGATGACGCGGGCAAGAAGGTGACGCTCGACACGCCCGAGACCCGGCTATGGCTCACCTGGCTGAAGAACGCCTGGGACAAGGGCCTGTTCTCGCCCGGCAACACCACCTGGGACGGCGCCGGCGACAACCAGGCCTATCTCTCGGGCCAGGCCGGCTTCATCGCCAATACCGGTTCGGTCGGTATCGCCGCGCGCAAGGACGATCCGGAGCTGTTCGAATCGAGCGCCTTCTCGCCGCTGCCCGGCGGGCCGAAAGGCATCATCTCGCCGATCGACGTGCAGGTGCGCGCCATCACCAAGGCGAGCCCGGTGCAGGACGAGGCCAAGGCGCTGCTCGAACACCTCTCCAGCCCTGAGTTCATGAACGCCTATTTCAACGTGGCGATCTACGGGCCGGTGCTGCAGGCGCAGGAGAAACTGCAGGCGTTCGACGGCACCAACACCATCCTCGTCGGTCTGCTCGGGCTCGCCAAGAACGGCACTGCCCCCGCCTACCCGGATGTCAACAACGCCGCCTTCGCCGATTTCGGCTCCAACTTCCTGATCCCGAAGCTGGCGCAGCGCGTGGTGGTGGATGGCTGGGACTTCGACAAGGCCATCGCCGAAGCCCAGACCCAGGGCCAGGCGATCTACGACAAGTACTGACCAACGTTCCTCCCTGCCGCGGATGGTTCCTCCCGGAGCCATCCGCGGGTGTTTTTGGAAGTGTTTCTTTGGATGGCCTGAGTGCTTGGCTGCCCCTCACCCCCACCCTCTCCCCAAAGGGGCGAGGGGGCGTTGTGGCACTGCCGGCGCAAAGTGCGTTCCCTCGCCCCTTCTAGCGGACGCAATGGCGTCCGCGGGGGGGAGAGGGTTAGGGTGAGGGGTAGCCAAGCGCACCGATCATGACCGTTTCGACGCAAGAGTCCGCTCCGCGCCGCCGCTTCGGCGGTGGCCTAAAACTCAAGCTCTTCGCCTATGCGCTCGTCGCGCCGGTGGTGCTGCTGATCTTGGGGTTGGTCGCTTACCCGTTCTTCTTTGCCATCTGGGTGTCGTTCACCGACATGGTGATCGGCAGCGCCGGTAACTTCATCGGCTTCAAGAACTTCGAGTACCTGGCCGGCACCGCCACCTTCTGGGCGGCGATCCGCAACACCATCGTCATCGTGCTGGTGTCGGACGTGCTGAAGCTGGTGATCGGGCTCGGCCTCGCGCTGCTGGTGCATCAGAACCTGCCCGGCCGCGGTATCTTCCGCTCGTTCCTGATGCTGCCCTGGGCCATGCCGGCCTTCGTCGCCTTCCTCACCTGGCGCGTGCTGTATCAACCGATCGGCGGCGGCATCAACCTGATCCTCAATCAGACCGGACTTTACGCCGGCACCGTCGACTGGCTCGGCACCCGCAACACCGCCATGGCCTCGGTGATCATCGCCTCGGTGTGGCGCGGCTTCCCGTTCTGGTTCATCTCGATCCTCGCCGCCCTGCAATCGGTGCCCAAGGAACTGTACGAGGCCGCCATCGTCGATGGCGCCAACACCTGGCAGCGCTTCTGGAACGTCACCATTCCCTCCATCCTGCCGGTCATCATCGTCACCACGCTGCTGAGTTCGATCTGGACCGCCAACGGCTTTGAGCACGTCTGGCTGCTCACCGCCGGTGGCCCGTCCGATGCCACCATGGTGTTCCCGGTACTGGCCTATTTCGGCATGCAGACCCAGCGCATTGGCGAGGCCGCCGCCGTCTCGGTCTACATGCTGCCGGTGCTTGCCATCCTCGTGATCTTTGCCACTTCGCTGATGATGCGGAGGGAAGAATAATGGCCAGCCTCGCCGAAGTCGCCAGCGCGGCGCCGCCCAACGCCAATGCCTCGGCGCGCCGCCGCTACCTCATGGGTCGTGTGCTGAGCTATGCCGCGCTGATCATCGCGGTGATCCTGGTGTTGTTCCCGATCTACTGGATGCTGGCGACCTCACTGAAGCTGCCGCGCGACATCCTCAGGGTACCCTCGCTCTGGCCGTCCCGGTTCAGCCTCGCCAACTTCGAGAAGCTGCTCGCCGACGGACAGTTCCTGCTGTCGATCCGCAACAGCTTTATCGTCGCTTCGACCGTCACCGTCATCTCGGTGATCATCTCGTCGTTCGCCGCCTATTCGATGGTGCGGTTCCGCTACCGCTTCCGCGGTGTCATCGGCCGGCTGATCCTGTTTGCCTATCTGACGCCGGGCTCGCTGCTGTTCATCCCGCTCTCCATCGTCATGGCGCAGCTGAAACTCGGCAACTCGCTGCAGGGGTTGATCCTCGTCTACCTCACCTTCTCGCTGCCGCTCTCCACCTGGCTGCTGCAGGGCTATTTCCGTGGCGTGCCGCGTGAGCTCGAAGAACAGGGAATGATCGACGGGCTATCCCGCTTCGGCGCGCTGCTGCGCATCACCCTGCCGCTCTCTGCTCCCGGCCTCGCCGCGGTCGCCATCTTCACCTTCACCGGCGCCTGGAACGAGCTGCTGTTCGCGCTGGTGCTGACCACCTCG
>JAEUMC010000217.1 GCA_016793415.1 Devosia sp.
GTCGAGCGTGCCTTTTCGGTGCCGGAACGCTTCACGCTCGCCAATGCGCTGGGCACCCAGGTGCTGGTGGAGGCGATGGGCCGCCGCCGTGTGCCCTTGATGATCCACATCAGTTCCGCCGAGGTCTATGGCGCCGGCAACGGCCAGCCGATTGGCGAACTCGCGCCGCTTTTGCCCGACAATCCGCATGGCGCCTCCAAGGCCGCCGCCGAAATGCTGATCGCCGGCCTGCGCCGCTCTTTCGATCTCGATATCCGTGTGCTGCGGCCTGCCAACATCGTCGGCACGCGCCAGAATGTCGAAAAGCTGCTGCCGCGCTTCCTGGAGCTGGCGACCGTCGGCCGCGCGCTGCCGGTGCATGGCGACGGCGCGCAGAAGCGGGCTTTCGTCGCGGTCTCGGATCTCTGTTCGGCACTGCGCACCGTGGTGTCCAGCGGTGCGGAGAACGCCACCTACAATGTCGCCGGCGACGAACTGCATGACGTGCTCTCCATCGCCCGCATGGTGCTGGATACGGTTCAGGGCTCCGTTGCGGGCGTCAGCTTCACCGGCGGCCGACCCGGCAATGTCACCCGCTCGCCGCTGGACACCCAGGCGCTGCGTGCGCTCGGCTGGCGCGCGACCGGGTCGCTGCGCCGCGAGCTTCCGGTACTCGCGGCCTGGTATGCCGCGCGCGTGCCGGGCGGTGTTCGCCGGCAGATGAGCCAGGTGCCGGATCTTGCACCGCAGCGGGTCCAGGCGGTCACGCAGGTTGCCGGCTCCGGTCTGTTCCGCTCGCTTGAACGGCACTGATCGCATTGCAGGCCGCTGCCCGAAACCCTTGACCCCTCGGGCGCATCGTGGCACCAGTCCGCCAGCTTTTCAAAAGAATGCCGGACGAAACCGATGACCTCTGCCGCCCTGCCTGATCACATGAACCCGACCCGCTCCTTCCAGGGGCTGATCCTGACGCTGCACAACTACTGGGCGGACAAGGGCTGTGCGGTGCTTCAGCCCTATGACATGGAAGTGGGGGCGGGCACGTTCCATCCGGCAACGACGTTGCGTGCGCTCGGCCCCCGCCCGTGGCGCGCCGCCTATGTGCAGCCGTCGCGCCGCCCGTCCGATGGCCGCTACGGCGAGAACCCGAACCGTCTGCAGCACTATTACCAGTACCAGGTCATCCTGAAGCCGAACCCGTCGAACCTGCAGGAACTCTACCTCGGCTCGCTCGCCGCCATCGGCCTCGACCCGCTGCTGCACGACGTACGCTTCGTCGAGGACGACTGGGAAAGCCCCACGCTCGGCGCCTGGGGTCTTGGCTGGGAATGCTGGTGTGACGGCATGGAAGTCTCGCAGTTCACCTATTTCCAGCAGGTCTGCGGCATCGAATGTTCACCGGTCGCCGGTGAGCTGACCTATGGCCTCGAACGCCTCGCCATGTATGTGCAGGGCGTCGACAATGTCTACGACCTCAACTTCAACGGCCGCGAGGGCGCGGAAAAAATCACCTATGGCGACGTCTTCCTGCAGGCCGAGCAGGAATATTCGCGGCACAATTTCGAATTCGCCGACACGGCCATGCTCTTGCGCCACTTCGAGGACGCGGAGCGGGAATGCAAGGCGCTGCTGGCGGCGGGAGCGCC
>JAEUMC010000286.1 GCA_016793415.1 Devosia sp.
GTGCAAAACAGAGGCGAGAATGGAAAAATCCCTGATCCTGCCGGCGGACACCGCCGTGATGCTGTGCGGCCATGGCAGCCGCAACCAGCTCGCCGTCGGTGAGTTCGCGGTGCTGGCCGAGCGCCTGCGGGAGCGCCTGCCGGGCGTCCCGGTCGAATACGGCTATCTCGAATTCGCCAACCCGGTGATTCACCAAGGGCTCGATAAGTTGCGGGCACGAGGAGTAAAACGCGTCCTTGCCGTCCCGGGCATGCTGTTTGCCGCCGGGCACGCCAAGAACGACATTCCTTCGGTGCTCAACACCTACGCCGCCGGCAAGGATGTCGAGATCACCTATGGCCGTGAGCTGGGGGTCGATCTCAAGATGCTGCGCGCCGCCGGCGACCGCATCCAGGAAGCGATCGATGCCTCGCCCAACGAGGTACCGCGCCACGAGACGCTGCTGGTGGTGGTCGGCCGCGGCGCCTCCGATCCCGATGCCAATTCCAACGTGGCCAAGGTGATGCGTCTGCTCTGGGAAGGCATGGGGTTCGGCTGGGGCGAAGTCGCCTATTCGGGCGTCACCTTCCCGCTGGTCGCTCCGGCGCTCGATCATGCGGCGAAGCTCGGCTACCGCCGCATCATCGTCTTTCCATATTTCCTGTTCACCGGGGTGCTGGTCAAACGCATCTACGATGCGGCCGACGAGGCCGCGGCGAAGTACCCCGATATCGAGTTCCTCAACGCGCCGTACCTCAACGACCATCCATTGGTGGTCGACACCTTCCTCGATCGCATCCAGGAAATGCTGGTTGGCCAGAACCTGATGAACTGCGCCATGTGCAAGTATCGCGAGCAGGTGCTGGGCTTCGAGGCCGAGGTCGGCCTGAAGCAGGAGAGCCACCACCACCATGTCGAGGGCATCGGCGGTGGACTGGAGAACTGCCCGTGCAAGGGCGATTGCGATTCATCGTGCCGCGATGAAGCCTTCTGCCTGAAGCATGGCCTGCCCTGGACGCCGCTGCATTCGCATGACCACGGGCATGGTCACGACCACGCGCACCCGCACACCCATCCACATACGCACGCCCCGGCACGGCACGCGCTGGTCGCCAATCCGGCCTTCCCGGTGATCCGGCTGGGCGGCAGCCACGACCATGGCTACCCCGAGGACCATGGCCATCACCACGGCGACGGCGCGCACCACCACCACGACCATGCCGATCACCATCATCACCCCTATCCGCACGCCGACCATCCGCTTGGGCCGGTGACGCTGCCCAAGATCCCTGGCCGCCTCGCCCGCGAGGACAAGGAGAGCTGATGCCGCTGTTTGATCGCTACATCGCGGTCGATTGGTCGGCGGCCAACAGCCCCAGGCGCGGCAAGGATTCGATCTGGATCGGCGAATGCGGCCCCGACGGCCGCGTCCCGAGCCAGAACCCACCGACCCGCCATGCCGCCATGGAAGCGATCGTCGGCCGCCTGCTGAGCGCGCGCCAGCGCGGCGAGCGCGTCATGCTCGGTTTCGACTTCGTCTTCGGCTACCCCCGTGGTGCGGCGATTGCCATTGCGGGACAGCCGGATTGGCGCGCGCTGTGGCGCTATCTCGCCGCCAATGTCGCCGACACCCCCGACAACGGCTCCAATCGCTTCCAGCTCGCCGAGGCGATCAACCAGCGGCTGCCCGATGGCCCGCATTTCTGGGGCCACCCGCACCAGCACAGCTACGCCACGCTGCACCCCAAACGCCCGACCGCGGCCTATGCCAACATCCCCGAACGCCGCGTGGCCGAGCGCTACGTCCGCAGCGCCCAGCCGGTGTGGAAGCTGACCGGCGTCGGCTCGGTCGGCAGCCAGGCCATGCTCGGCATCGCCCGCCTCGCGACGCTGCGCGGCGACCCGCGCTTTGCCGATGACATCGCGGTGTGGCCGTTCGAGACCGGCTTTGCCGACGACCTCGGCAAGCCCATCGTCATCACCGAAATCTATCCCTCGCTGTTCCCGGTCGGCGACGCCGATGGCCTGCCGCGCGATCGGGCGCAGGTCGAAGTCACCACCACGCGCTTCGCCGAACTCGACCGTGCTGGTCTGCTCGCAGCGTTCCTCGGCCCGCCCGCCGGGCTCACGGCCGAGGAGCACACCATCCTCATCGCCGAAGAAGGTTGGATCGCCGGTGCCGGCCATGAGGCGCTGCTCGCGCAACTGCGAGATGCCGCATGAGCTATCTTCGCGATCCCGCCGCCATCTACGCGCAGAGCTTTGCCACCATCGAAGCCGAAGCCGATCTCTCCGAGCTGCTGCCCGAGTTGCACTCCGCTGCCATCCGCATGATCCACGCCTGCGGCATGGTCGATCTTGCAGCCGATATCGTTGGTGATCCGGCTGTCGCGACGGTCACTCGTGACGCCCTCCGTGCCGGCGCGCCGGTGCTCTGCGATTGCGAGATGGTCCGTTCGGGCATTATTCGCCGCCATTTGCCTTCGACCACCGAGCTGATCCTCACGCTCAACGATCCGCTGGTTCCGGCCCTGGCCGAATCCCTCGGCACCACCCGGTCCGCGGCGGCCGTCGAGCTCTGGCGCCCGCGCCTCGCCGGCGCCGTGGTGTTGATCGGCAATGCTCCCACGGCGCTGTTTCACCTGATCGACCTGATCGAGGCCGGCGGTCCACGTCCGGCCGCCATCATTGCGGCGCCGGTTGGTTTCGTGGGGGCGGCCGAAAGCAAGGCCTTGCTCGCGTCCAACGCGCTTTCTATGCCATTCCTCACGGTGCGCGGGCGCCGCGGTGGTTCGGCTATCGCCAGCGCCGCCTTCAATGCCATTTCGAAAGACCTTGCATGACCGCCTGGCTGCACATCATCGGGGTAGGGGAGCGGGGCCCGCGGGAGCTGCCGGCCTCCTACAAGCTGCTGCTCAGCTATGCCGATACCGTCATCGGCCCGCCGCGCTTCCTTGCCGATCTCGAGCCGGTGACCCGCCCCAACGCCACGGCCGATTTGTTCAACCCCGAATTCGTCACCAAGCGCAGCTTCGAGGCGGTTGCCCGCGCCCTGGCCGGCGAAGAGCCCGACCACTCGCCGGCCGCCACCTATGCCGATGGCCGCACTCTGATCGAGTGGGAGCCGCCGCTCGAAAACATGATCGAGCAGGTGATGGCGCTGCGCGAGACGCCCACCGTCATCCTGGCTTCGGGTGACCCGATGTGGTTCGGCATCGGCGCGACGCTGACGCGGTATCTGTTGCCGTCCGAGTTCGTCATCCACCCGCACCCCTCGGCCTTCCAGCTCGCGGCGGCGCGCTTGCATTGGCCGCTGCAGTCGGTGGCCACCATTTCGCTGCATGGCCGAGCGGTGGAATCGCTCCACCCGCACCTGCTGCCGGGCAACCGCATCCTGGCGCTCACCGCCGATCATACCACGGTCGATCTCGCCATCGAGCTGCTGGTCGATCGCGGCTATGGCCGCAGCCTCGTCACCACGCTCGAAAACCTCGGCGGCCCCGAGGAGAAACTCACCTCCGACGAGGCCGAGAGCTTCAACAGCCGCGAGGTCGAGGATTTCTATGTTCTGGCCATCGACTTCGTGCCCGATTTCACCGCCCCACTGCTGCCGCCGCTTCCCGGCCTGCCCGACGAAGTGTTCGTCACCGACGGGCAATTGACCAAGCGCGAGGTGCGCGCCGCGACCCTGGCGAAGCTTGCGCCGTTCCCGGGCGCGCTGCTCTGGGACGTCGGCGCCGGCTCCGGTTCCATCGCCATCGAATGGATGCGGGCCGCCCGTGATGCCAAGGCCATCGCCTTCGAGCGGGAGGGCGAGCGCTTGCAGATGATCGCCCTCAATGCCGCCGCGCTCGGCGTGCCCGGTCTCGAGATCGTCAGCGGCGAGGCCCCCGGCACGTTTGGCCGCAAGGCGCCGCCCGACGCTATCTTCATGGGCGGCGACGTCGGCAATGACGATCTCTTCGATGCCTGCTGGAGCGTCCTGAAGCCCGGTGGCCGGCTGGTCGCCAACGCCGTTACCCTCGATGCCGAGCACGCGCTCTATTCGCGCCACCTGCAACTGGGCGGCGAACTGACCCGCATCGAGATTTCGGCGCTCGACCGGGTCGGCGGCCACCGTGCCTTCAAGCCACGCATGGCGGTGACCCAGTGGCTCGTCACCAAGGCGCTGCACGGCCTCGTGGTGACGCCATGACCGGCACGCTGCACCTCGTCGGTGTCGGCCCGGGCGATCCCGAACTGCTGACCCTCAAGGCGGTACGGCTGCTCGGCGCCGTGCCGGTCATCGCCTATCCCACCACCGGTGACGACGCTGCGCTGGCGCTCGAGATCGCCGCCCCGCACCTCAACCCAGCCGCCCAGCGGCTGCCGGTGAGCATCCCGATGGCGGTGGAACGCGGACCGGCCCAGGCGGCCTATGATGGAGCCGCGGCAGCCATCCTTGCCCACCTCGAAGCCGGCCGCGATGTCGCCTGGCTCTGCGAGGGCGATCCGCTGTTCTACGGCTCGGCCATGTACCTGGTGGCGCGGGTCGGCCCGCGCGCCCCCGTCGAAATCGTCCCGGGCATTACCTCGCTGACCGCCGCTGCGGCGGTGGCCGGCCGCCCGCTCGCTGCCCGCAACGAAATGCTCAAAGTGCTCCCCGCTCCCCTCGACGACGCGACGCTCCGCGCCGAGCTCGCCGCCACGCCGGTCGCTGCCATCATCAAGGTCGGCCGCCACTTCGATCGCATCCGCAATCTGCTCGCCGAGACCGGCCATGCCGATGGCGCAGTGGTGGTCGAGCATGCCACCACGTCGCGTCAGCGCATCACCCGGCTCGCCGATTTCGCACATGACGAGCGGCCGTATTTTTCCACCATCCTCTGCTACCGCGGCGCGGAAGCCTGGGGCGAGACCGCCGGAGCCGGCGCATGACCACGCCTGCCGTCATCATCTTCGCCGACACCGGCCTCGATACCGCCACTCGTATCGCCGAGGCGACCGGTGGCGAGATCTACAGCTGCGGCCAGGGCGGCGCCGATGCGCTGAAGTTGCTGCCGCGGCTGTTCTCCGAGGGGCGGCCGATCATCGGCGTCTGCGCCGCCGGCATCCTGATCCGGCTGCTCGCCTCGAGCCTCGAGAACAAGCAGAAGGAGCCGCCGGTGCTGGCCGTGTCGCTTGGCGGCGCCAGCATCGTGCCGCTGCTGGGCGGCCATCGCGGCGCCAACCGGCTGGCGCGCGAGCTGGCCGACGAGCTGGGCGGCCATCCGGCCATCACCACGGCATCCGACAGCAAGTTCCTCCATAGCCTCGACGAGCCGCCCCCGGGTTGGGTGCTCGGCACCCCGCAGGACGCCAAACCCGCCATGATGGCGCTGCTGCTCGGCGCCAAGCTGCAGGTCGAGGGCGAGGCGCCGTTCCTCGCCGAGGCCGGCTACCCGGTCTCCTCGATGGGCGCGGTCAAGGTGCTGGTCTCCGAGCAGAAGCTCAGGATCGAGCGCGGCATCGTCTATCACCCGAAAACCCTGGTGGCTGGTGTCGGTTGCGAGCGTGGCGCCGACGCCGAGGAGGTGATCGGCCTCATCGATTTCGCCCTGCGCCAGCAGAACCTCGCCCCCCAGAGCCTTGCCGCGATCGCCTCGATCGACATCAAGGCGGATGAGCCGGCGCTGCTCGAGGCCGCGCGCCACTTCAAGGTGCCGCTCCGGCTGTTCTCATCCGCCGAGCTGCTGCAGGAACGCTACCGCCTCAAGTCGCCGTCCGACTATGTCGAGGAAACCGTCGGTACCCCCAGTGTCGCCGAAGCCGCGGCGCTGAAGGCCGGGCCGCTGGTGGTCGAGAAGCTGAAATCCGATCGTGCCACCTGCGCCATCGGCAAGGCGCCGCGCCCGATCGACCCCGAAACCTTCGGCCGCCGCCCCGGCGTGCTGCATCTCGTCGGCATCGGGCCCGGCGAAGCGATCTCGCGCACGGCGGCTGCGGTCAACGCGCTCGAACAGAGCACCGACTGGGTCGGCTACGAGCTCTATCTCGATCTCGTCGCCGACCTGCGTCGCGGCCAGGTCGAGCATCGCTACGGTCTCGGCGAGGAAGAAAGCCGTGTCCGCCACGCACTGGAGCTGGCTGCCGAGGGCAAGGTGGTGTCGCTGGTCTGCTCGGGCGATGCGCAGATCTACGCCATGGCAGCGCTCGCCTATGAGCTGCTCGATGCCACCGGTCCGCGCGCCGTTTCCGATGTGGCGCGGCGCGTCAATCTCGAGACCCACCCCGGCGTTTCCGCCTTCCAGGCGGCCTCCGCCGCGGCCGGCGCGCTGATCGGCCACGACTTCTGCTGCATCTCGCTCTCGGACCTCCTGACCCCGCGCGAAGATATCCTGAAACGGCTCGACGGTGCGGCTCGCGCCGACTTCGTCACTGCGCTCTACAATCCGCGCTCGCAGCGCCGCACCGACCTGATCGAGGAAACCAAGCGCATCTTCCTCGAGCATCGGCCGCCCTCGACCCCGGTGATCATCGGCTCCAATCTCGGTCGTCCCACCGAGAAAGTCCGGGTTACCAGACTGGCTGATTTCGATCCGACCGAGATCGACATGCTGACCATCGTGATGATCGGCTCCAGCACCTCCCGCAGCTTCCAGCGCGGCGTCGGCACCGTCGCCTATACGCCCCGCGGCTACGCGGCCAAATCCGCCGAGACCACCAGCAAATGACCGTCTATTTCATCGGCGCCGGCCCCGGCGCGCCCGATCTCATCACGCTGCGCGGCCAGCGCCTGATCGAGCGTTGCGAGGTCTGCCTCTATGCCGGCTCGCTGGTGCCTGCCGAGATCGTCGCCGCCGCCCCTGAGGGCGCGCTGGTTCGCGACACCGCGCCGATGCATCTCGACGAGATCATTGACGAAATCAGCAAAGCCAATGATGCCGGCAAGGATGTGTCGCGCGTCCATTCCGGCGACCCCTCGATTTACGGCGCCGTGGCCGAGCAGATGCGTCGTCTCGATGCGCTGGGTATTCCCTATGAGGTCGTGCCGGGCGTGCCGGCCTTTGCCGGCGCCGCCGCCCGCATCGCCGCCGAGCTGACGCTGCCGGAGATCTCGCAGACCATCATCCTCACCCGCACCTCGGGCAAGGCTTCGGCCATGCCGGAGTCGGAGAGTCTGGAGATCCTCGGGCAATCCA
>JAEUMC010000298.1 GCA_016793415.1 Devosia sp.
AGTTGCCCGCGGCATCTTCAGTGCGCTGCCAGAACCCGGCGAGCCGCATGTCCGCGCCCTTCGGCGCACGGCAGAGATAGGCCTGCCTGAGGTCGGTCATCGGGTCGATCTTGCCGGCATTGGTCACTGCGAAACTGAGCAGTTCGGTCGCCCGCTCGAACACGCCCGGCTCGTCGCGATGGCGCAACAGAATGAAGGCCAGTTCCTGCGCCGAGTCCGCGTCCTCGAGCGCCACGCCCTTCTCGAGCAGCGCTTTGGCTTCCGCCTCGCCGGCCCAGCGGCCCTTGTCGGTCAGCACCAGTTTCGCCAGCTTCGAGAAGGCCCAGCCCGGCGGCTGCGGCATCTCGACGAGTTGCGTCAGTCGCGCCTCGTAGGCCTGTTTCTTTTCGGGGATCATCTGCTCGCTTTCGAGCAACGTCGCCAGCCGGAACAGCGCATTGCGGCTGCCGATATCGGAGGCCTCGGCATAGAGCGTTTCAGCCTTGTTCTTGTCCTCAGGCACCAGGGCGCCGGCTTCATAGAGCTTGCCCAGCTCAACCTGCGCGGCTGCGACGCCCCGGTCCGAAGCGAGGTTCAGGTATTTCAGCAGGCTGTCATTGTTCTTGACGATCAGCTCGCTCTCGAGATGCAGCTGCGCCACCTTCCAGGCCGCGCCGGCATCGCCGAGATCAGCCGCCAGCCGCAGCCACTGCTCGGCGATGTTGTGGTCCTGTTTGACCACCAGGCCCTTGGAATATTCGCGCGCGATGCGGCCGATGCGGTCGCAGATCTCGGGGTCGAGCTTGCCCACCAGGGCGCCGAATGCCATGGTCACCGCAAGCTTGGGATCGAGCTCCCAGCCGGGGACCTGTTCGCCGCCGATGTTCATCGAAGCGAGGCGGAGCAGGGCGTCGGCATTGCCGCCCATCGCCGCGCGGGTCAGGTAGCCCAGGCCCTTTTCCTTGTCCTTCTTCACCACCAGCCCGTCGAGATAGAGCGTCGACAGCAGGTTGAGCGCCTTGGGCGCGAGGGCGCCGGCATTGGCCTCGAGCCCGTCGATGACACCGGTCTCGCGCAGCTGCGGTACCTTGCCGGCCTTGAGGTAGAGGTTGATCCGGTCGATCGCCGTATCCGGCACCTTGGGCGCCGGCATCTTGCTGACGATCGCCAGCATCTTGTCGACCAGCTCGAAATTGCCGGTCGGGTTGAGGTCCCTGAGGCGCCGCGCGTCACGCAGCACCAGTTCGGGGTCGCCTTCCGGCACCGATGCCCCATCCCACGCCTGCCACCGCGCCACCACGTCGGGGTCGGCTTTCTTGGCCACGCAGACCTCCTGCGCCGGGATCTCCGGCGGCAGGAAGGTGACCTCGACAGGCGCTGCGACGGCAGCGGAGACGAGACCTGAGCCGAGCAGCAGGGCGGTAGCGAGGCGGGGGACGAATGAGGGCATCGGAGCCTCCGAAGGAGCGATAATTACTGTGCGCGGAAGAACGCGTTTTCGACCGCGGCGGCGGTGTAGGTGCCGTTCGAGCCGGTGAAGATGATCGACACGCCGCCGCGCCGCTTGAGGTCGAGCGACGCCACGGTGGCCACCGCCTTGCCGTCGGCCTGCACCTCGAAATCGAGGGTCAGCGGAGCCTTCAGCGCCACCGACTTGCCCGTATCGCCGGCGATGGCTTCGAGCGCCTTGGTCTTGGCGGCCGGCACGAACAGGTCGACGCTGGCGAGGTCGGAGAGATTGTAGAAGTAGACGGTGGCCTTGCTGGGGTCGGACGCCGGATCATCCTGCAACACCAGCGGCTCGCCTTCGACGCTCCAGGCATAGGTGTAGTAGGCGCCCGGCGACGTGGTCACCGAGCCCGAGACATCGCCGGCGGAGACCGGGATATCGCCCGGCTGCACGTTCACATAGGCCGAGAGCCCGTCGGTGATGTCGTCGACCGTGGTGCCGTTGACCACGGCGACGGCGGCGCCGGGCACCAGCACGCGCACGAAGGCGGAGTTGGGATCAACCGGGGCGTCATAGAGGCCGTCGTCCTGGGCCAGTACAGCCGGCGCGGCGCTGAGCAGCATCAGGCTGGCAAGGGCGATGAGTTTCGGGGTTGAGCGCAGCATGTTGGCTCTCCTTAGGTGTTGCAGAGGGAAATCGCCGCCTTCTCTTCCGAGAGACGATCGAACTGGATCGAGACCTTCTTGAGCTCCAGGCTGTCGAGCGACTCGAGTGGGATGAAGAAGCGGCCGGTGCCGCGGAAGCGGTCGCCGCGGTGTACCTCGCGGGTGAAGGTGCGCCCGTCGGTGCTCTCGAAGTTGAGCACCACGTCGCGGCTGCCATTGTCGCCCGCGTCGGCAAGCAGCACCTGGTTGGGCGCGATCGGCGTGCCCGTCAGGTCCGCCTCGTAGAGGCCCTTGGCCTTGTCGATCGCGGGAGTGTTGCCGACCGGCTGACAGTCGTTGCGCGCCGCGGCGATCAGCTCGGTCAGCGATCCGGTGCCGAACTGCGCCAGGTTGTTGTAGATCGGGTTTTCCCACACGAGGAACTTTGGGCGGTCGGCCTGGAACTCGCGCGAGGTGAGGTAAGAGGTGATGGCGCCGAACTGGTTGCCGCCGGTGATCGCCATGTT
>JAEUMC010000315.1 GCA_016793415.1 Devosia sp.
TGCTTGGTGGGCCGAAATCGCGATGAGCACAGAGGGTACCCCGGCGACCTGGGCTGGGGTGCCCTCGATCAGGAAAATTGTAACCAGACATTGCCGGACCAACCTCGGAAACCCCCGGAAATCGGGAGCAACCAGCCTTAACACCTGGTTAACTACCTGGACCTCCAGCTTCCCACGCGGCCGATCCAGGCCGGCAATGGAGGTCAGTTATGTCCATCAGTGGAGTGGGAGGCGGCGCGGCGTTCATGCGTTCGCTGCAACCACCCAGCTTCAGTTCCATCGACAGTAACGCGAGCGGCGATATCACGCTCGACGAGTTGAAGGCCGGCTCTCCCAATGGCGCCACCGATGCCAAAAGCGCCGAGCGTGCCGAAAAGCTGTTCGCCGCCATGGATGCCGACAGCAACGGCTCGGTCAGCAGTGACGAAAAGAATGCGTTCGACAGCAAACTTGCCGAGCAGCGTCAGGCCATGCAGTTCATGACCCAGCTGATGGCGGGCGGCAACAAGCCGCCGAGCAACGAGGACATCTTCGCTGCCACGGATCTCGATGGCTCGGGCTCGGTCAGCCTCGAAGAGTTCTCCTCCAGCGATGCCGCCGAGGGCGTCACCTCGGATGAACTCGAGCAGCTGTTCGCCATGATCGACGCCGACGGCGACGGCGCCGTCACCGAGACGGAATCCTCCGACTTTCTCGACAGCCTGAAATCCGCCATGGGCCCACCGCCCGGCGGTCCTGGCGGTCCGGGTGGCCCTCCCCCGGGCGGCAAGCCCGACAGCACTGAATCCGAGGACGATGAGTCGACCCTGGCGCTCGATCTGCTTGCCGCTGCCAAGACCGCCTATTCGGCCTCATCCAGCAGCGACGACCTGCTCGAGACGCTGTCGAAAATCTTCGACAGCGCCGCCTGAGTTGCGCGCGGGGCAGAACGCCCCGCCGCTTCGGGCGAGGGTTGCGCCCCACCCGCGCGGCCCTCGCCTAATCGGCAGGTGGGGTGGATAACCGCAGCCGCACCACCTGCCGCAACCCGCCCTCCGGCCGGTTGCTGATCGCGATGCTGCCGGCGAACCGCTCGATGATCTCTCTGGCGATCGCCAGCCCGAGCCCAGCTCCCTTGGTGATCTGCAGGCGCCCCGGGTTCACTCGGAAGAACGGCTCGAACGCCTGTGGAATCAGCTCGTCGGGAATACCCGGGCCATCATCCTCGATGATCACCATCGCCTCGTCCCCCTCGATCTGCAGCCGCACGGCCGCCCCGCCGCCATGCGTCGCGCCGTTGGTGATGAGGTTGCGCAGCGCCCGCCGCAGTGCCAGCGGCCCCGCCGTCACCACGGCCGGCACGGCCTCGCCGAGCGTCACGGGCAGCCCGGCCGCCGCGAGCTCGGTTGCCGTTTCCCGCACCAGCCGATCCAGTTCAACTGGCCGGCGGTCCTCGCCAGCCCCTTCTTCCTGCACCAGTCGGATGGCGCTGTCGGCGATGGCGTCGAGTTCGTCGAGATCGTTCAGCCAGGACGCGCGATCCTCCTCGGGGAGGAACTCGGCCCTGAGCCGCATTCGCGTCATCGGCGTCCGCAGATCATGCCCGGCGGCGGCGACCAGCCGCATCCGGCTCTCCATTGCCGCCTTCAACCGGTCCGACAGCGCATTGAGCGCCACCGCGGTCTGCCGCGCCTCGCTGCCGCCGGTCTCCGGCACATGCGGCAGCACCCCATCCGTC
>JAEUMC010000349.1 GCA_016793415.1 Devosia sp.
AAGCTGCGCTTGCCCTCTCCCCTCAGGGGAGAGGGGGCGACTACCTCGACCAAACGTGACTGTGGAACCGTCCGTGCGCGGGCCGTCTGGGCCGCCTCACAGCGCCTTCTGCAGGTGCACGATATCCAGCCAGCGGTCGAACTTGTAGCCCACTGCCTCGTAGCGCCCGACATGGCGGAAGCCGGCCTTTTCGTGCAGCCGCACCGAGTTGGCGCGCTCGGCGGTGATCACCGCAATCATCTGCTTGAACCCGGCGGTTCGGCTCTGCGCCATCAGCTCGTCGAGCAACCGCCCGCCGATCCCCTGCCCTACGGCATCTTGCCGGAGGTAGATCGAGTCCTCGCAGGTGAAGCGGTACGCCGCCCGCGGCCGGTAGAACGAGGCATAGGCATAGCCCATCACCTCGCCCGCCCGTTCGGCGATGATCAGCGGGTGAGCGAGCGCCTTGAGCTTGCCGAAGCGCTCCGCCATCTCGGTCTCCGACGGCATTTCGGTCTCGAAGGTGATCACCGTTTCCTCGACATAGGGCCGGTAGATCGCGGTGATCGCGGGCACGTCGGACCAGGCGAAGGGACGGAAAACGACGTCGGACATCGGGAGCTCACTGCAAACGGAAGGGGCCGCGATCTCGGGTAGATCGCGGCCCCCGAAATTTCCAATCAGACTTGCTAATTGCTCGGATTATTCCCGGTTACCGAACAGGCGGAGCAGCATCAGGAACAGGTTGATGAAGTCGAGGTAGAGCGACAGCGCGCCCATCACCGCGGACTTCTGCAGCACCTCGGCACCCAGACCCTCGTCGTAGCTCTCCTTGACCTTCTGCGTGTCGTAGGCGGTGAGGCCCACGAAGATCAGCACACCGATCGCCGAGATGGCGAAGTCGAGCATGCTCGAGGCCAGGAAGATGTTGACGATCGAGGCAATGATCAGGCCGATCAGGCCCATGATCAGGAAGTTGCCGATGCTGGTGAGGTCACGCTTGGTGGTGTAGCCGTACAGGCTCATCGCACCGAACGTGGCCGCCGAGATGAAGAACACCTTGGCGATCGAGGCATCGGTATAGACCATGAAGATCGACGACAGGCTGAGGCCCATGACGGCCGCAAACACCCAGAACAGCAGCTGCGCGGTCGCGCCCGAGAGCTTGTTGATGCCGAAGCTCAGCACCAGCACGAAGGCGAGCGGCGCGAACATGATGACCCACTGCAGCGGCGAGTCGTAGATCAGCGCGCCCCACTGGGTGACCAGCGTGCCGTTGGCCAGCTGGCCGACCGCCTGCGAGGCGTCGGTGGTGGTGGACCAGGCATTGGCGAAGTAGGCGACCACACCGGTCACCACGAGGCCGATACCCATGTAGTTGTAGACCTTCAGCATATAGCTGCGCAGGCCCTCATCGATGGCCGCGGCGGTTCCGGCCCGCTGAGCGGCGATAGTCGGACGGTCGAATTCAGCCATGACGAATAAATCCTTTTCCTGGCGACGTGACGGGGCGCTCCTCCGAGCCTCT
>JAEUMC010000358.1 GCA_016793415.1 Devosia sp.
CACGCACCGCGGCCGCACGGGGGTGGGCGGCGAGACCTCCCTCATGGACGTGTTTTTTGTGGCGGGGTTGCGGCTTGTCGCGGGGCGCTATGCGAGGGGCGACTAGGTCGTCTCCACGCCCAACGACCGCAACGCATCCCAATACCCGGGATACGTCTTCCCCACACAATCCGGGTCGAGGATCGCAATCCCGCCGATCTTCAGCGCCGCCAGTGCAAAACTCATGGCGATGCGGTGGTCCTCATAGGTCTCGATGCTGGTCCGCTGCTTGCGGTGCTTGAGCTCGACGAGGCGCGGGTCGGACGACACCACCAGGTCGTCGCCCTCCTCATGGGCGAGGCCCGGCCGAATGCGGCCGAGTTCGGTCGAAAGCGCCGAGATCCGATCGCATTCCTTCACCCGCAGGTTGGCGATGCCGACGAAGCGCACCGGCGTCTCGTTGAACGCCGCCAGCACAGCCAGCGTCGGCACCGCATCCTGCATCTGCGAACCGTCGATCACGTCAGGCATGTGCGGGAACATGCGGATCAGCTTCGCCGCCTCGGCGTCGGGCTGGGTAAACGCCTCCATCGGCACGCCGAGATCGATCTCCCCGCCGGTCAGGGCTTCCGCAGCCCAGAGGTAGGTCGCCGCCGACGCGTCGGGCTCGATGTGAAAGTCAGTCGCCTGGTAGCCGGTGGGTTGTACCTGCCAGGTCATCTCGTCAAGCTGCTCGACGCTGGCGCCGAACGCCCGCATCGCCGCGAGCGTCAGGTTGACGTAGCCGCGGGCATCGAGGTCCTTGCCGGTCAGCGCCACTTCGATCGGCCCCTCGCCGAACGGCGCGGCCATCAGCAGCGCCGAGACGTACTGGCTGGAGAGCCCGCCATCGATCTCGACCCGGCCGCTGCCGAACGAGCCGGTGCCGTTGATCACCACCGGCGGGCAGCCGGTCTCGCTGGAGGCGTCGATGCCGAGCGAACGGAGCGCCACCAGCAGCGGCTCGATCGGGCGCTTGCGCATCGCCTCGTCGCCATCCACCACCACCCTGCCCTCGACCAGCGACACCGCCGCGGTCAGGAACCGGGTGGCCGTCCCGGCATTACCGAGCATCAGTGGCTCGGTTGGCGCCTTGAGCGTGCCGTCGCTGGTGACCACGAAGCTGGTCGCATCCGGCTCCTCGACGCTGACGCCCATCTGGATCAGCGCTTTGGCCATCAGCGCCGTGTCCTTGCTCTTCAGCGCCCCGGTCAGCCGGCTCGTCCCCTTGGCCAGCGCCGCCAGCAGCAGCGCGCGATTGGTGATCGATTTCGAACCCGGCGGCGTCACCCGGCCGACCAGCGGATGATCAGGCGGAACGATCGTCAAAGCCTCGAGCTTTGAGGAAGCGGCAGCGGTCATGGGGGACTCCGTCACAGAGCGGCGCAACGGCCGCACTCACTCCGGCAGCGCCGGACACATCGATCTGTCGATTGGGCCCGGAGCGTCGCCGGGGTGAGGTTGAAGCAAGCTCGATGGATGTAGCGCAACGGCGGCCCTGCTGCCAAGTCCATCGTTATGACACTGCAGCCAACCCCAAACTGGATGTCATCCCAGCGAAAGCTGGGACCCAACTATCCTGCTGCGCGAGCTGCGACACGGCTCCCAGCCTTTGCTGGGATGACACCGAGTGTGGAGCAAGCAAGCCTAAAGTCAGGCGTGCGCCCGAGCCTCGGCAAGCGCCTTCAGATCCGCCGGCTTCAGCTGCACGCTTTCGCCGCAGCCGCATTCGCCGGTCTGGTTCGGGTTCTTGAAGGTGAAGCCGGATTTGAGAATGTCTTCCTCGAAATCCATCACCGTGCCGAGCAGGAACAGCGTCGCCTTGGGCTCCACATAGACGTGAACGCCCTTCTCCTCGATGTGGTCGTCGCCCTGCACCGGCTCGCTGACATAGGCGAGCGTGTAGGATTGGCCGGCGCAGCCGGCATCCTTGATGCCGACACGCACGCCTACCACCGGCTTCTCGCTGTCCTCGATGATCTCGTTGATGCGCTCGACGGCTGCATCGGTGAGGCTCATGATCTTCAAAGGCATCGGTTCAGGACCTTCATCGTAACAAGACGATATATAGACCTAAAGCGCGGAACTTACCACCAGTTCAGCGCCACCTGGGCTTCTTCGCTCATGCGCGAAGCGTCCCACGGCGGATCGTAGACCATGTTGACGGTGACATCCTGGATGCCCTCGACATTGCGCGCCGCATTCTCCACCCAGCCCGGCATTTCACCGGCCACCGGGCAGCCAGGGGCGGTCAGCGTCATGTCGATGGTGAGGTTGCGATCGTCGTCGAGGTCGACCTTGTAGATCAGCCCGAGCTCGTAGATATCGACCGGGATCTCGGGGTCGTAGACCGTCTTCAGGGCCCCGATCAGGTCCTTGGTGATCCGCTCGACGTCCTCGGCGGGAATCGCCGCGCCGACATTGGGCGTGATGCGCGGGGCGTCGCCGGCATTCGGCTCGGTCACCTCGACCTCGGGGGCAATCTCGTTCACTTCGTCAGACATATCAGTTCCTTAGACGAAACGGTTTCGCGCTCTCACGCAAAGAAGCTTCGCGCTTTTTCGATGCCCTCGACGAGCGCGTCGATGTCATCCTTGCCGGTATATAGGCCGAAGGAGGCGCGGCAGGTAGAGGTGACGCCGAACCTTTGTAAGAGCGGCATGGCGCAGTGCGTGCCGGCGCGCACCGCGATGCCGTAGCGATCGAGGATGGTCGACACGTCGTGCGCGTGGGCGCCCTTCACCTCGAACGAAAAGATGCCGCCCTTACCCGGCGCCGTGCCGATCAGCCGTAGCGAATTGATGCGGCTCAGCCGCTCCATCGCGTAACCGGTGAGTTCCGCTTCATGGGCCTGCGCCGCCTCGCGCCCAACCCCCTCGACATAGTCGATGGCGGCGCCCAGCCCGATCGCCTGGACGATCGGCGGCGTGCCGGCCTCGAAGCGGTGTGGCGGCTCGTTGTAGGTGACGGTATCGCGGGTGACGGTGTCGATCATCTCGCCGCCGCCCTGATAGGGCTGCATGTCGGCGAGCAGGTCGTAGCGCCCGTACAGCACACCGATGCCGGTGGGGCCATAGAGCTTGTGGCCGGTGAAGATGTAGAAATCGACGCCGAGGTCCTGCACGTCCACCTTGAGATGCACCGCACCCTGGCTGCCGTCGACCAGCACAGGGATCTTACGCGCATGGGCGATTTCGACGATCTGTTTGATCGGCGTCACCGTGCCCAGGACGTTGGACATGTGGGTGATCGCCACCATCCGCGTCTTCGGCGTCAGCGCCGCCTCGAACGCATCGAGGTCAAAGCTGCCGTCGTCGCCTACGTCGACCCACTTCAGCACCGCGCCCTTGCGCTCGCGATGGAAGTGCCAGGGCACCACGTTGGAGTGGTGCTCCATGATCGAAAGCACGATCTCGTCGCCCTCCCCGATCCTGGGACCGAGGAACGATGCCGCGACGAGGTTGATCGCCTCGGTGGCCGAGCGGGTGAAGATGATCTCTTCGGGCCGCCTGGCGTTGAGGAAGCGCCGCGTCGCCTCGCGGCCACCTTCGTAAGCTTCGGTCGCCCGGTTGGCGAGCGTATGAAGACCGCGATGGACGTTGGCATAGGCGTGCCGATGCGCCCAATCCATCCGGTCGAGCACCTGGTTCGGCTTCTGCGCCGAAGCGCCGCTATCGAGATAGACCAGCCGATTGCCGTGGATCTTCTCTTCGAGGATCGGGAAGTCGGCGCGGATCTGGTTCAGGTCGAAGGTCATCTCAAAGTTCCTGCGGGGGGCTACCCCTCACCCTAGCCCTCTCCCCAGAGGGGCGAGGGGACGCACTTTGCACGGTCGGCGCCACATCGCCCCCTCGCCCCTCCAGGGGAGCGCAAAAGCGCCCCGGGGGAGAGGGTCGGGTGAGGGGCGCCACGCACGCCGGACTATGCCTGCGCCAACCACCCCTCGATGACCGCCGTCAGCGCCTCGTTCAGCGCCTCGTCTTCGATCGGGTCGATCAGTTCGGCGAGGAACGCCCGCACCAGCATGGTCTCGGCATCGGCTTTCGCGATGCCGCGGCTCATCAGGTAGAACAACGAGTCTTCGTCGAGCTGGCCACAGGTCGAGCCGTGGCCGCAGACCACGTCGTCGGCATAAATCTCGAGCTCGGGCTTGGTGAGAATCTCGGCCTCGTCCGAGAGCATCAGCCCCTGGCTCATCAGCTTGGCGTCGGTCTTCTGCGCATCCCTGGCAACCACCAGCCGGCCCTGCACCACCGCCTTCGAGCGCCCACGAGCGATCGACTTGAACAGCGGCTTCGATGAAGTGTGCGGCACGGCGTGCAGCGCATCCATGGTGATGTCCGCGTGCTGGCCCTCGGAGACGAGGTTCAACCCGGTAATGTCGGCATAGGCACCGGCGCCTTCGTAGCGCGGGAACAGCTGCGTCCGGCTCAGTGCCGCACCGGCATTGATGATCAGCGTCCTCAGCTGCGCACCCTCGGCGAGATGGTACTCGTTGGAGGCGAAATGCGTGGCTTTCTTTGCCGCAAGGTTGACCGTGATGTGGGTCACCCTGGCGTTCTTGCCCAGCGCCAGGTAGGTCGCGTGGTTGCCGAGATGGGCCTCCTCGCTGCCCGAATAGGTCTCGACGATCACTGCGCTGCTGTCATCGGCAACGAAGATTTTTGCCGCACTGGTCGAATGCCCGGCGGCGCCTTCGGTGCGGCGATCGATCTGGATCACCGGATCGACCGAACCGTCGAGGTCGAGCGTCAGGCATTCCCGGGTCAGCGCCAGGTTGAGACGCGTAACCACATCGTCACGCGTCGTGAGCACGCTGCCGGCCGCCTTGCCGACGATGACGCCGGCCGGCGCCGTGCCGCTCTCCTGCACCGCGCCATTGGCGATCATCAACTGATAGGCGCCGGGGACGCGCAGCGCCGGAGCGCTGGCCTCGGTGGCGGCGGCTGCCAGGTCGGGCACCGCGCGCAGCAGCTGCTTGAGGTCGGTGTAATGATAGGCCTCGACACGCCGGGTCGGCAGCCCTGCGCCGCTGAGGCGCTCGGCCTCCGCGACCGCGCCGGCGGCCGTCAGCTGGTCGATGAGCTTTGTTTCAGCCGGCCCGAGCCGGACGGGGACATGCATGGTCATCGGTCCTTATGCCGCCGCTTCGTCGAAGCCGGCATAGCCCTTGGCTTCCAGTTCCAGCGCCAGTTCCTTGCCGCCGCTCTCGACCACGCGGCCATCCGAGAACACGTGCACCACGTCCGGAACGATGTGGTTGAGCAGCCGCTGGTAGTGGGTGATCACCAGCATCGAGCGGTCGGCATCGCGCAGCGCGTTGACGCCTTCCGACACCACCTTGAGCGCATCGATGTCGAGGCCGGAATCGGTCTCGTCGAGGATGCACATCTTGGGCTTCAAGAGCGCCATCTGCAGGATCTCGGCGCGCTTCTTCTCGCCGCCGGAGAACCCCACGTTGAGCGCGCGCTTCAGCATATCGGCATCGATATGCAGCGCCTTGCCGGCTTCCTTGACCGCCTTCATGAAGTCCGGCGTCGACAGCTCGCCCTCACCATTGGCCTTGCGCTTGGCGTTCAGCGCCGCCTTGAGGAAGGTCATGGTAGCGACCCCCGGGATCTCGATCGGGTACTGGAAGGCAAGGAACAGCCCGGCCGTGGCGCGCTCCGACGGCTCCATCTCGAGGATGTTGACGCCGTCGAGCAGCACTTCGCCGCCGGTGATCTCGTAATCTTCCTTGCCGGCCAGCACGTAGCTGAGCGTCGATTTGCCCGAACCGTTGCGCCCCATGATCGCATGCACTTCGCCCTTGGGGACGATCAGGTTCACGCCTTTGAGGATTTCGCGTTCCTCGATGCGCACGTGCAGGTCGCGGATTTCGAGCATGGGGGTGGTCATTTCACTTCTCCGATGTCTTCGCCGTCCCAGTAGTCGAGGGAGGCATCAGCCAGGCCAATGATGTCGAAGGGCTTCTTCCCGTCGCTCAGCCGGCTGAAAGCAGCAAACTTGTTCGAGTCCGGGTATTCGACCACTTCGCTCTGCGCCTTGGTCGAGACCCCGTAGTAGCGGAGCGTCACTGCCCCGGTATTGATGATCTGGTGCGCCACCTCGCGACCGCCGGCCGGTGCGCCAAGCACGTCGCCGGCCTTGATCGGGTAGCTCTCGGCACCGAACCGATAGGTCCCCTCACCCTCGAGCACGATGAACAGCTCATCCTCGACATGGTGGTTGTGGTAGGGGCAACCGCTCTTGCCGGGTGGCACTTCGTTGTAGCTGATGCCCATGCCGGTCATGCCGATCCGGCGGCCGAACGAGGCATCGGTCGAGGCATACCTGGCGCCCTTGCTCCAGCTTTCGAGCGTGAGGTCGGCGATGTTGATGACCGGACGGCTCACTTGTCGCCCTCGATGTCTTCGCCATCCCAGTAGCCGAACGGCGTCAGTTTGCCGGCGGTGCTGAAGATCGACATCGGCTCCTTGTCGTTGCCATGCGCGATATCGACGGCGATCCGGCCGCTGTCGGGATATTCGGTGACGTCGGCCCGGCCATGGTTGGCAAAGGCGATGTAACGCAGTTCGGCATCGCTGGTATTGATGATCTGGTGCGCCTCGCCGCCGGCTGGCGCGCCGATGCAATCGCCCGCCTTGATCGGCAACCGCGCTTCGCCGACCCGGTAGGTGCCGGTGCCCGAAACGATGAAGAACAGCTCGTCATTGCCGTGGTGCCGATGGTACGGCCAGGCCGTCTTGCCGGCCGGCACCACATGCAGCGTCGCCCCGATCTGTTCGGTACCGATGGCCGCGTCGATGTCGTGGAGCCCCACCTCAAAGCGATTACCCACCTTGAGCCACTGGAGCTCCAGGTCGGCAACGTTGACGATGTAGCGGGGCGCCTCGGTCATCAGCCGACACTGCCCTCGAGCGAGATCGAGATCAGCTTCTGCGTTTCGACCATGAACTCCATCGGCAGGTGCTGCAGCACGTCGCGCACGAAGCCGTTGACGATCAGCGCCACGGCTTCCTCTTCGGAGAGGCCGCGCTGCATGCAGTAGAACATCTGGTCGTCGGAGATCTTCGACGTCGTCGCCTCGTGCTCGAACACCGCCGACGCATTGCGGCTCTCGATATAGGGCACCGTATGCGCCCCGCATTTGTCGCCGATCAGCAAGCTGTCGCACTGGGTGAAGTTGCGGGCCCCCTTGGCCTTGGCATGCGCCGAGACCTGGCCGCGATAGGTGTTGTCCGAATAGCCCGCCGCGATGCCCTTGGAGATGATCCGCGAGGTGGTGTTCTTGCCCAGGTGCAGCATCTTGGTGCCGCTGTCGACCTGCTGATAGCCGTTCGAAATGGCGATCGAGTAGAACTCACCCGACGAGTTGTCGCCGCGCAGGATGCACGAGGGATACTTCCAGGTGATCGCCGAGCCGGTTTCGACCTGCGTCCAGCTGATCTTGGAGTTGTCGCCGCGGCAATCGCCACGCTTGGTGACGAAGTTGTAGACGCCGCCCTTGCCGTCCTTGTCGCCCGGGAACCAGTTCTGCACCGTCGAGTACTTGATCTCGGCGTCCTTGAGCGCCACGAGCTCGACCACGGCCGCGTGCAGCTGGTGCTCATTGCGCGCCGGCGCCGTGCAGCCTTCGAGATAGGAGACGTAAGCGCCTTCGTCGGCAATCAGCAGCGTACGCTCGAACTGGCCGGTCTTGGCCTCGTTGATGCGGAAATAGGTGGAGAGCTCCATCGGGCAGCGGACGCCCTTGGGGATGTAGCAGAACGAACCGTCGGTAAAGACCGCCGAGTTCAGCGTGGCGTAGTAGTTGTCCGAGACCGGGACCACCGAGCCGAGATACTGCTTCACCAGGTCCGGGTATTCACGGATGGCCTCGGAGATCGAGCAGAAGATGATCCCCATCTTCTCGAGTTCGGCGCGGAAGGTGGTACCGACCGAGACGGAATCGATCACAGCATCGACGGCCACCTTGGGCTGTTCGATGCCGGCGAGGATCTCGCGTTCCTTCAGCGGCACGCCGAGCTTTTCGTACATCTCGAGCAGCGCCGGATCGATCTCGTCGAGCGACTTCGGCTTCGCCGCGCTCTTGGGCGCCGCGTAATAGTACATGTCCTGGAAGTCGATCTTGGGGTAGTGCACCTTGGCCCAGGTTGGCTCGTCCATGGTCAGCCAGCGCTTGTAAGCGTCCAGCCGCCACTCCAGCATCCACTCCGGCTCATCCTTCTTCTTCGAGATGAAACGGATGGTGTCTTCGTTCAGGCCCTTGGGAGCCTTGTCGACTTCGAGCTGAGTTTCGAACCCGTACTTGTATTTCTCGACATCGAGCGCGAGTACCTTCTCAACGGTATCGTCCTCGATCTCTTCCTTCAAAGTCGGGATATCGTAACGGGCCATCGTCTTCTTCCTATGCTGCGACGCCGTGGCGGGCGCGATGACGCCCGACGACTTCGCCAAAACCCTTCAGATAAGCCTCGACGTCCTCGATTGAAGAGGACCAGCCGAAGCTCACACGCATTGCACACTCGCCGAGCTCTGCCGGCACACCCATGGCCGCCAGGACATGGCTCGGGCCAACCTTGCCCGACGAGCAGGCGGAACCCGATGAGACAGCGAGACCAAGCAGGTCCAGCCCCATCATCGCCACCGCATTCTTCAATCCCGGCACGGCAAAATTGCTGACATTGCCGATCCGGTCGGCCTTCTCGCCGAAGACCACGAGGTCAGGCGCTATCAACCGCATGCCGTCCTCGGCGGTCCGTACCAGCTCGCTGACATTGGCGTGGTAGAACCGCTCCGCAAACACTTCTGCCGCCGCGCCGAACCCGGCGATTGCCGCCGCCGATTCGGTACCGCCACGGCGCCCGCTCTCCTGGCCCCCACCGGGGATCAGACGAACCTGATCGGCATGGCCCTTCATCAGCAAGGCGCCGATACCGGCCGGGCCGCCGATCTTGTGGCCGCTGACCGCCATCATATCGGGTGCGCGCGAGGCAAATTCGAGCCCCACCTTGCCAAAGCCCTGCACTGCATCGACAAAAA
>JAEUMC010000372.1 GCA_016793415.1 Devosia sp.
GCACCGTGGGGTGGCAGGCATAGGAGACGATCACCGCGAGGAGGCGCCCCGTGGTATCGCGCAGCCGCAACACCGGCACGGCCCGATCGAGCGGTCTGTCGGCGTGGCGGCGGTTGCGTGCCACATCCGGATCTGCGCCAAGACCGGCACTGAGCTCTGCCGGCACGGCGTTGGCGACAGCTGCGGTCAGGGCCGCGACGCAGCCATCTTCAAGCGCCTGCAGGAACGCCGGATCGGCCTCGGCGCTGAGCCGGTCCGGCATCGAAACCGGCGCGCCATGCGTGTGGGTCGCCGCCACGATGACATTGGTCGCCGGTAGCGGACAGCGCTCCCTGATCCGCGCACTCATCGCCTCGTGCATGCCGATGACGTCGGCGACGACGATCGCGGTGTCGCCAACCACCACCGCCCGCACCGTCAACGGATCATGCACGCCTGTTGCCGGCTCGGTACGGGCGGCAAAGCCGGCCAGTAGCAGACCCGGTGGCGGGGTGATGTCGACGACGGCGACGCCGGCCTTCAACGCGCCCATACGCGCTCTCCGCTGAGGTAGGTTGCGGCAATGGTGAGGTGCTCGGCCCCCGGCGTCCATTCGAACTGGATGAGGTCGGCCGGCGCGCCCACCTCCAATGCACCACGACCGCCGGCAAAGCGGCCCGAATTGCGCGTTGCCAGCCCCAGCACTTCACTGAGGCTCAGCCCGGTCATGGTGATGGCGCGCGCCACGTCATCGCCGAGCGGCAGCGCGGCGCCGGCGAGATAGGGCGTGCCGGGAGGACCCAGCCGGCCATTGGCATGGAGCTCGACCCGACCGCCGATGGTCTGATGGTAGATGCCCGGTTTCAGGCCGCCCGGCGACACCACGTCGGAGACCAGCAGCGCCCGGTCGAGCCCCTTGGCGCGCAGCATCGCCTTCAGCGTGTCGGCCGGAAGGTGGTGGCTGTCGCCGATCAGCGTGGCGGTCAGCCGGTCATCGGCCAGCTGCGCCCAGATGGCGTTGGGGTGGCGCGGCAGCAGCGCCGAGATGCCGTTGCCGAGATGGGTGGAGAGCGTGGCGCCGGCGGCCGCGGCGGCATGGATCTGCTCGGGCGTCGCATCGGTATGGCCGATAGCGACATGCACGCCCTGCCCCGCCGCGTGGCGCGCCAGCGCGATGGCGGCGTCGGAATGGGGCGACAGCGTCAGCAGCCCGACCAGCCCGCCGCTTGCCGCCTGCCAGCGCTCGAACTCGGCAATGTCGGCGTCGCGCACATGGGCAGCGGGATGGGCGCCGCGCGGGCCGTCATGCACCGAAATGAAGGGCCCCTCGACGTGGACGAAGGGCACGGCGCGGGCGACCAGCGGATAGCGCGCCCGCGCCTCGCGGACGGCGATAAGCCCGGCGGTGATGTTGGCTTCGCTGGCCGTGACCAGGGTCGGCAGGTACGTGGTGGTGCCCAGCGCCAGCATCAGCTCGGTCAGCGCCAGCACGCGCTCGGGGGTCACAGTGCCGTCGTTGAGGTCGTGGGTGGCATAGCCGTTGACCTGCAGATCGACGAGGCCCGCCGACAGATAGAGCGGGCCGCGATAATCCGCGGCCTCGATGGCAGCGATCCGGCCATCGGCGATGCCGATGGCGATGCCCTCGCCTGTGCGCGGATCGCGGCCGACGATCTCAGTTGTCACAGCCAACGCACCCGCTCGGCAAAACGGGCGATGAACTTCGCATTGGCCTCGTCGCCGCCCGGCGCGTTGCCGCTGCGCCAGACCGGCGGCTCGATGCCGCGCTCGACCAGCTTGGCGACGGTGCGGATCACCAGGTTGTTGAGGGCGAAGGCGTTGGCGAAGGTAGAGATGGCGCCGATCTTTTCGCCCATGCCCGGCACTTGAACGATGGCGTCGCCGATCGGCACCTTGCAGTCGATGGCGATATCGACGAGCTCGTGCAGGTTGTGCCTGGTCGGATGGCGCGCCGGGTGGGTCGGGGCGGAATTGTTGGCGTGCTCGTGCGAGTTGACGCCGATCAGGAACACCCCGCGGCGCTTGGCCTCGAGCGCCGCATCGATCAGCGCGGCATTGATGCCGTAGGCGTTGACGAGGATCAGCAGGTCCCCTTCGCCGAGCCGCTGGTCGGCGATGACGATCTTGCCGTAGCCGGGGGTGCGTTCGATCGCCATGGAGCGCAGCGAGCCGCCGGACAAGAGCGTACCCTCGTCGAGGATGGCGCTGACATGCATCAGCCCGCCGGCGCGAAAGAAGATCTCCTGCGAGGCGAGATTGGAGTGCCCGCCCGGCCCATAGGCATAGACCAGCCGGTCGGCAGCGATCTGCTCGGCCACCCGCTCGGCGGCCCGCTCGGTGGCATCGCGCTCCTCGACGAGGATCCGCCGCATCAGCGCAGTGACGTCGTCATAGTAGCCTTGGCAAAGCGCGTCGGCGTCGATCAGTTCAGGCATGGGGATCTGACTCCCGGTCGAGATAAAGCGTGCAATCGGGGTGGGTGCGGAGGATCGAGGCCGGGCAAGCGGTGGTCAGCGGCCCTTCGAGCGTTGCGCGCACCGCATCGCGCTTGCGCTGGCCCGGCACCATGCAGAACAGTCGATCGGCCCGCAGCAGGCGTGGCACCGTCAAGGTGATGGCGCGCAAGGGCACGTCGGCGAGCGTCGCAAAGCAATCGTCGTCGACCTGCTGCTGGCGGCAGACCTCGTCGAGCTCCACCACCTTCACATCGAGCGGATCGTTGAAATCGGCGACCGGCGGGTCGTTGAAGGCGATGTGGCCGTTTACCCCGATGCCGAGCTGAACGATGTCGATAGGCGCTTCGGCGAGAAGCCGCGCATAGTCGCGCGCCGTGGCCTCGGGGTCGTCGCCGGGCAGGATCGGGTGCACGGCCGCGAAAGGCAGGCGGTTGAAGATGTAGCGCGAGAGCCAGCTGCCGAAGCGCTCGGGGGCATCGGCAGGAAGCCCGATATACTCGTCCATGTGGAAGGCAGTGACGCGGCGCCAGTCGATGCCGGGCTCCGCCGCCAGCGCATCGATCACGTCGCTCTGGCTCGGCGCCGAGGCGAAGATCATCCGCACCGTCGCCTGCCGGGCGAGCCGCTGGCGCAATTCCCCCGCGATCTCGCCGGCGGCGACGCGGCCCAGTTCCTGCCGGGTGGCGAAACTCAGAACCTTCAGTTTGTCGACCCGCCGTTCACCGGCAGCCTGCGACACGACACTCGAACTCATCCGACAAACCACTCCCCGCGACGCATCGCGTTCGAACCCGAGATTTCGGTTGACTATCGAATGCAACCGGTTGCACGTCAATCCCCTGTCGAACAACCGATGTTGGAGGCGCGAGGATATTGCCAAGCGACGCCCAACTGTGGGAGCGATCAGTTTGAGTTCCGGTGAGGCAGAGCGCTTTCAGGCACCTGGCGCAAGGGCAACGGCATGACCACAGGCAAGGGCCGCAAGGACCTGCCCACCATGATGGATGTGGCAAGGACAGCGGGGGTCTCGA
>JAEUMC010000387.1 GCA_016793415.1 Devosia sp.
CGGCGCCTCGGTTGCCACGGCCACCGCCTACATCGCCGATATCACCCCGCGCGAGAAGCGCGCGCATCGCTTCGGACTGATCGGCGCCGCCTTCGGGCTGGGCTTCATCTTCGGGCCGGTGGTGGGTGGCCTGCTCGGTGAACTCGGGCCGCGCTGGCCGTTCTATGCCGCAGCCGTGCTGGCGGGCGCCAACCTGCTGTTCGGCTTCTTCGTGCTGCCCGAGAGCCTCGGCAAGGACAAGCGCCGCCCCTTCGACATCCGCCGCGCCAATCCGTTCGGCGTGCTGCTGAGCCTTTCGAAGAACCCCGTGGTGCTGTGGCTGCTCGGAACGCTCGGCATCTTCGTGCTTGCCAGCCAGTCGTTCCCCTCGGTGTGGAACTTCTTCACCATCGAAGTGCTGAGCTTCTCGTCGGCGCAGATCGGCGTGGCGCTCGGCTGCTTCGGCATCGGCTTTGCCGCCAGCCAGGCGCTGCTGGTGGGCCTCTTGACCAAGCGGATCGGCGAATGGTCCACTGTCCTGCTCGGCATGCTGGCCGCGTCGATCGCCTTCATCGGCACGGCGTCGATCCACTCCGAGATCCCGCTCTACTTCTTCCTGATCTTCGGTTCGCTCGCCGGTGTCGCAGGTCCGGCCATCAACTCGCTGATGTCACGCCAGGTACCCGACGATGCGCAGGGCGAGTTGCAGGGCGCCATCAACGCGACCAACTCGCTGGCCTCGATCCTCGGGCCCCTGCTGGCAACCCAGCTGTTCAGCCACTTCACTCAGGCCGCTCCCGGCACACCGGGCTATTTTCCGGGTGCGCCGTTCCTCGGCGCCGGCATCCTGGTGATCGTTGCAGCCGTGCTGTTCATCTACACCGTGCGCCGCTTCGACCTGATGCACCGCCCGCGCGTGGCCAAGAAGGACCACGTCCACGAGATGGCGCAACCCGGCCAGCAGCAGACCCCGCCGCATGACGAGAATGGCAATGGGAACGGCGTTGAAGGGGCGGCGGGCCGGTAGCAGGGTCGAGAGCCATCGTGCCCTCCACGCCCCCCTCTCTTGCGATTTCTAAGGCTTAGCCAAACGGCTAAACCTAAGAAATCGCTTTCTCCCCCGCCAAGGGGGAGAGTCCCGACTGATGCTCAGGTGCAAGTGGAAGTCACCGATCATCTCCCCCTTGGCGGGGGAGAAAGCGAAAACTTGGGCTTAGCGCAGCTAAGTCCTTAGTTTTCGCAAGAGAGGGGGTCTTGGAGGGCACGATGCCCCCACCCTCGTCACTTCCCCAGCGTCGACGGCCACTTGCCGTGCTGCTCGCCTTCGCGGTCGGTGAGGATGAAGCCGTGCGCGCCGAAAAAGTCGCGCTGGCCCTGGGTCAGGTTCGCCGTGCCCTGTGCCTGGCGGTAGCTGTCGAAATAGGCCAGCGAGGCCGAGAGACAGATCAGCGGGAACTCACCGATGGCGCCGGCGGCGACGATCTTTCTGAGCGACTTGTGCGCGTCCTGCATGATGGTGACGAAATCCGGCACCATCAGCAGGTTGATGGCTTCGCCCTTGGCGTAGGCCGCCGACATCTGGTCGAGGAAGCGCGAACGAATAATGCAGCCGGCGCGCCAGATCTTGGCGATGGTAGCGAGCGGCAGGTTCCAGCCGAACTCTTCCGAGGCCTTCGACAGCACCGCAAAGCCCTGCGCGTAGGACACGATCTTGCCGGCCAGCAGCGCCTTCTCGAGGTCGGCCAGCGACACGTCCGCCTTGCCGGCCGAGGGCTTGCCATAGACGGCTTCGGCCGCCACGCGCTCGTCCTTGCGCGACGAGATAGAGCGCGCCGCCACGGCGCCTTCGATCGCGGTAGCCGGGACGGCCAGCTGCTGCGCCGCGATGGCGGTCCAGGTGCCGGTGCCCTTCTGGCCGGCCTTGTCGAGGATCAGCTCGACGAGCGGCTTGCCGGTCTTGGGCTCGATCGCCTCGAGCACATAGCCGGTGATCTCGATCAGATAGGAGTTGAGCGGGCCCTTGTTCCAGTCCTTGAACACCTTTGCGGCGGCTGCCGGGTTCATCCCCAGCCCGTCGCGCATCACCCCATAGGTCTCGGCGATCATCTGCATGTCGCCATACTCGATACCGTTGTGGATCATCTTGACGAAGTGGCCCGCGCCGCCTTCGCCAAGATAGGCGCAGCACGGCTCGCCGTTGAACTTGGCCGAGATCGCCTCGAGGATCGGCTGGGCGTTCTTCCACTGCTGCTCGGGCCCGCCGACCATGATCGACGGACCGTGGCGCGCCCCTTCCTCGCCACCGGAAACGCCGATGCCGAGAAAACCGATATTCTTGGACTTGAGATAGTCGTAGCGCCGCTGGCTGTCGGTGTAGAGCGAGTTGCCGCATTCAAGGATGGCGTCGCCGGCTTCGAGGTGCGGCAGCAGCTGTTCGATCATTTCGTCGACCGGCTTGCCGGCCTTGACCATGATGATGATGGAGCGCGGCCGCTTCACCGATTGGATGAACTGCACCAGGTCGGCTTCCGGCACGACCTTCTGATCGAGCCCCTGCTCCCTGGCCATGGCGACGAAATCATCGATCTTGGACGCAGTGCGGTTGTGGACCGCGATGGTGTAGCCGTTCTCGGCGATGTTGAGCGCCAGATTGGAGCCCATTACTGCGAGCCCGATCAGGCCGATATCGGCAGACGCCATCATTATCTCCATTGGGAGTCATTAGGATTTCATTGCGCGGCTTTTTGGCACGGGCGACGCCCGAATGCCACCCCATCGAAGCCCTGCCCCACCTGCCTGTGCACGTTCCTCACCGCATCGGCCTCTTGGTCTTACCAAGGCGCGCATCATCCACTAGTCTCGCGCCGCCTGAGCCTGGGAGGGGCACTGACTTTGGACTCGATTTCTCTATTCAATCTGAGCGGCAAGCGCGCTTTGGTCACCGGTTCGAGCCGCGGCATCGGCTTCGGCATCGCCGCAGCACTGGCCGGCGCCGGCGCCGAGGTGATCCTCAACGGTCGCGACCCTGCTGCCCAGGGTGAAGCTGCGGCGCGGCTCGCCGACGACGGCGCGCTGAACGTCAAGGCGCTGGCCTTCGACGTTACCAGTGAGGACAGCGTCGAGGACGCCATCGCTCATGCCGAAACCGAAATCGGTCCCATCGACATCCTCGTCAACAACGCCGGCATGCAGCACCGCGCGCCGCTCGAGGAGTGGCCGCTCGACAAATTCAGGCAGGTGATCGACACCAACCTGACTTCAGCCTTCATCGTCGGCCGGGCCGTGGCGCGCGGCATGATCGCCCGCAAATCCGGCAAGATCATCAATATCTGCTCGGTAATGAGCAACCTGGCGCGGCCCTCGATCGCCCCCTACGCGGCGAGCAAGGCGGCGATCGCCAACCTGACCCGCGGCATGGCCGTCGATTGGTCAAAGCACGGCCTCAACGTCAACGGCATCGCCCCCGGCTATATCCGCACCGAGCTCAACGAAGCGCTGCTGAAGAATCAGGAGTTCAACTCCTGGGTCGAAAAGCGCACCCCGATGGGCCGCTGGGGCGACCCGGCCGAACTGGGCGGCGCTGCCGTCTTCCTCGCCTCCGAGGCTTCCACATTCGTCAACGGACACATCCTCTATGTCGACGGCGCCTTCACTGCCACCGTTTGAAAATGCGCGGATCATCATCGCCATGGGGGTCTCGTCGTCAGGCAAATCGGCGACCGGCGCGGCCATAGCGCGGCGGTTGCATGCGCCGTTCCTCGACGGCGACGGCTACCACCCGCCCGCCAACAAGGAGAAGATGCGCAACGGCATCCCGCTCACCGACGAAGATCGCTGGCCCTGGCTGGAAACGCTGGCCGGCGCGCTGCATCAGGCTGCCGCTGACAAGGGCGTCGCCGTGGGCGCCTGCTCGTCGCTGAAGCGCGTCTATCGCGACTTCCTCACCGAGAAGGCGGGTGAGCCGATCCTGTTCGTCTTCCTCGACGGCGACATCGACACCATTCGCAAGCGCATCGAAGCCCGCAACCACGAGTTCATGAGCCCAAAACTGCTCGACAGCCAGTTCGCGACGCTCGAACGGCCTGCCCCGGACGAGAACGTGCTCGCCGTGTCGATTGCGGATCCGATCGAAACCGTCGCCGGCAAGGTGGTGAAGCAACTCGGGCACCTGAAGGTCTTCAAGCGTGGGCAGTAGCCGGCAGGTTGCGGCCATAGTTGCATTCCTCGCCAATGGCGAAAGGCTGCCTTCACGGCTCTGCGCTAGTGTCATGCTCACGAGCTGTACTGTGGGGCCGACATGTCGGGGCGCGATCTGGTACGCGATGTGCGGGGCACGGCGAAGCCGTCAGCCGTCCCCGGTGCCCGGCTCGGTATCGTCGATCTCCTGGTCACCGTGCTCGCCGTCATCGCGGTCGGCAGCCTCGCCTATTTCGGCTACGCGTCCTGGTTCGCGCCCCGCGCACCACAACCACCCGCAGCGCCATCCGCCCAACTCGTCGCCTTCACCGACCCCGCGTTGACCTGGGCGGATGAGGATACTGCCCGCTGCCGCGCCAAGGCGCGAGCGGCGAGCGACGACGAGATGCCGGCGGACACCCTGCTCGCCAACCGCGCCGTCACCGACGGCTTCGGGCCGCTGGCCACCATGATCGAGTGCCGCATCGCGACCAAGAGCATGCGCTTCTGCGATCCGAAGCAGAAGGTCGCGCTCATCGCCATGATCAACGACTACCTGGCGCGCGTCGACATGATCCGGCTCGGCATGGGCGTGCAGGGCGCGCCGATGGCCGTGCTCGGCGAGATGTTCGGCGGGGAAATCGAGGCCGGCTCCAGCGTCTACGAGGTCGAGAAGGACGGCACCTTCGCCTTCATGCAGGTCTATCACGCGCGGATCGCCGCCGCGTTGCAGCGGCTGGGCCGCGACGGCCTGGTCTCCGCCACCGACTTCGCGACCTTCATGGGTACCGGCATCCCCGCGACGATCACCGCGATCTTCGACGGCGTCGTGCCGCAGCGCCAGGCCTGCGCAGGCTAGAAGCCGAACGAGAACTGCCCGGTCGGCGAAGCGGCTTTCTCCAGCGCCAGCATTTCCATCTTGGCCCGAACGCCGCCCGGCGACGAGAACCCACCGGTGCGTCCGTCAGCGGCCAGCACCCGGTGGCACGGCACAATCAGCGGGATCGGGTTGGCGCCCATGGCAGCGCCGACCGCGCGCGACAGCGCCACGTCGCCCAGCCAGCGAGCAATCGCGCCATAGGTGGTGGTCTCCCCCCAGGCGAGGCCGCGAATATGCTCGTAGATGCGCCGGTTGACCTCGGGTACGCGCGACAGGTCGAGCGGCACATCGGCGAAATTGTCGTTCGCCCCTTCAGCATAGGCGAGAATTCGCGCTGTCACTTCCGGCCGTCCGTCGGCTTCCTCCACGCCATCCGCCTTCCGGAGCCGCGCCTGCATCTCCTCGGGCGTATCGCCCGGCAGCAACAGGCGCGAAATCCCCGCGTCGGTCCAGCCGATCGCCATGGGTCCCAAAGCGGTGTCGAGCATGCGGTAGTGCATTGGAGCAATGTAGTGAGCGTCGGGCGCGGATTGAACCCGAAAACTACGAGATGCCGCTGACGTTCAACCACTCTCGCAGTTCCCGCCGCAGGAAGCTGCGCAGCGTGCCCTCGCGAGAACACCCCCACCACAGCACGGCGCCCTGCCACTGGCTGGCCATCAGCCGGCCGAGCAGCTCCTGCCGGGCC
>JAEUMC010000392.1 GCA_016793415.1 Devosia sp.
GGGTCTTCTGGTCGATGCCGAGCAGGGCGCGGGCGGCCCGCAATTGGCCGGCGGTCATCATCGGTGCTTACGCCTGGACGAGGAAGTCTAGGGTAGAGAGTCGACGAACTGATGTGCTGCACATCACTGTTGCAGTACTAGCAGTTTCGCCGGATTTCGGAAAGCTGCTGGCTAGCGCGCCGCCTGGATAACAGCGCCGACAAGAAAACCAAGGTAGATCGCGCCTGGCACGATCAGCGCACCAACCTGCCATTGTCCGTAGCCGAACGCCCCGAGCGCTGCCCCGAGCAGCAGGGCCAGCCACACCAGCAGATGCTGCAGCCAGCGCAGCGGCGGCGCTTCGCGACGGACGGCCCGGGCCAGGTCCTGGCCGACCGCGAACAGCGTACCGGTGACGAACGTGGCGCCGAGCCTCGCGGCTCCGCTCTGCGGCAGCACGGCATTCTGCGCCCCGGCTGCGGTGGCGAGGGCAAGCATGGCCTGCGCCGCGGAGAAGCCGTTGGCATGCAGCACCAGCGTCACCAGCAGGCCGGCGATGACGACTGCCAGCACGCCGATGCGACCGCGTCGCTGGCCGATGCCGGAGATCAGGCTGCCGAGGAAGCTGCCGACCACGAACATCACGATCAGCCCGGCCGGCAGGGCCAGGGCCGGGCCGAGATGCGCCAGGCCCGCGCCCAGCTGTGTGGTGTTGCCACTCATGAACGAGGTGTAGAAGCCGCCCAGCTCGATGAAGCCGACGACGTCGATCATGCCGGCGGCAGCCGTCAGCAGCAGGCCCAGACTGAGCTGCGGTGCGGGTGTCACGTCAGGCGAGGGCGGCTGCGATGGCCTTGGCCTGCGCGGCGAGCTCGGCGTCATCCGCCTTGCCCTGGCCATGGCGGCCGAGCTCCACACCCTCATAGACCGGGATGACGTGGAAGTGCAGATGGAACACCGACTGGCCGGCAGGTGCCTCGTTGAACTGCACGACGCGGATGCCGTCGGGGTTCAGCGCCTTCTGCGCGGCCTTGGCCACCCGCTGGACCTGCGGGATGGTGCGGGCGAGCACCGCCGGATCGGCATCCAGGAGGTTACGCGACGCCGCCTTCGGGATGATCAGCACGTGTCCCTTGGATTGCGGGAAGATGTCCATCATGACCAGGACGTCCGCATCTTCGTAGACCTTGTGGGACGGAATCTCGCCCCTGATGATCTTGGAAAAGATGTTGCTCGGGTCGTAGGCAGTCACGAGGCGGCTCCCATCACTTCGTCGGTGTCGTAAAGATTGCCCGGGTAGGTCTCGATCGTCTCTTCGACGATATCTGCGGCGAGCCCGGTCCCATCCTCCAGCATCAGCCGATCGCGCAGTTCAGTTGCCGCAATCGCGAAGGTGGTGTCGGTTGCCAGTTCCTCGAGCGCCGAGGCGAGGATGCCCGGGGTGAGCTTGCGCAGCCGCACGGGGGCAGGGCCGCAGCCCAGCTCGTACACCCGGCGGCCCCAATAGGGCTGGTCGAAGAAATGCGGCACCACAAAGGTCGGGCGGCCGGCATAGAGACCGGCATAGGTGGTGCCTGCGCCGCCATGGTGCACCAGCGCCTTCATCAGCGGGAACAGCTTGGTGTGGGGCGCCTTGTCGATGGTGTAGACGGTGTCGGGCAGGTCTTCTGCCTTGATGCCACCCCAACCCTTGCCGACCACGGCGCGCCCGCCCCATTCCTTGAGCGCCTTGGTGATGATCTCGGTGTTGCGCTGCGCGCCCCACGGCATCGAGCCGAAGCCCAGATAGATCGGCGCTTCGCCGGAATCGAGGAACTTGCGGAACGCCGCATCCGGCTCCCACCCGGTGATGTCATCGAGCCGCCAGAAGCCGGTGACGGTGGTGGTTTCCGGCCAGTCGCCGGGCCGCGGCGAGATCACCGGGGAATAGGCGTGCAGCGCCGGGATCGGCTCGCCCCGGGCGTTCTTGGAGAAACCCGAGCGCTTGCGGCTCCTGAGCCCCAGCAGCTTGGCGCGCATGCGGTCGCGCGGGAAATCGTAGTAGCTCTGATGCGCCGCCTGCACCACGTAGCTCAGCCGGTTGAACAGCGGATCGAGGCTGATGCGGTTGAACAGCGGCTCGGGCGGCGGGCCGTCATAGCCGAAATACGGGAACTCGCCGGTCGGGTTGATCGGCTGGAACGCCGTCATGATCGCCGGGATGTCCAGGGCCTCGGCGACGTCGACGGCGAAATTGGTGGTCTGGTGGAAGATGATGGCGTCGACATCCTGCGCCGTGGCCCAGAGGTGCCGGCAGGCGGTCTTCATGATCTTCTGGCCATCGCGCAGCAGCTTGGGCGCGTAAAGCAGCGAGTTCTTCGACATGACGTTGTCGAACTGGCTCTGCCGCATGAAAGCCTGGATGTCGCTGCCCAGCGTCGCGAACTCGACGCCATGGCCAGTGACGAACCCCTCGAAGTCGTTGGTGGCGCACAGCACGACCGAGTGCCCGCGCTTCTTCAGCGCGAGCGCCAGCGCGACGAAGGGCTGCACGTCTCCCATCGTACCAATCGCGGCTATGGCGATGCGCTTGCTCATTCGGTCTCCAGGGCCCCGGGAGGAGGCGGCCGTCATATCCATCGGGAGTATGGTCTGGCTGAGGCAACAAAGTACCGCGCCAGACCCGAACCCGTCCAGTGTGGTGCCTTCGAACCACAGTGCCTGCGGGTGCGCAACTCTCCGGGAGCGCATTCGGGAAAAGTTGCGGACTTTTCCGGTTCGAAGACGCGCCAAATCAAAAAAGGCTAATGCGAATCCCCATGTCTGAACGGGGTGTAGCGTTCGAGTTGTTCCTGCTCGCGTGCGACGGAAGCGCGTTCCTGCGCCACGAAACGTGCGACGGCGTCGCGAAGCCCCGGATGGCCGATCCAGTGCACCGAGCGGGTGGTGGCCGGCGCGTAGCCGCGCGCCAGCTTGTGCTCGCCCTGCGCCCCGGCTTCGACCACCGGCAGCTTGTGCGCGATGGCGTAATCGATGGCCTGGTAATAGCAGAGCTCGAAATGCAGGAACGGCACGTTGCGCGTGGCGCCCCAGTAGCGGCCGTAGAGCCGGTCGTGCCCGATCATCGAGAACGTGCCGGCGATCGGCTCGTCGCCGTCATAGGCGAACATCAGCAGGATCCGGTCGGCCATCGCCTCTGACAGCAGCGAGAAGAAGCGGCGGTTGAGGTACGGCCGGCCCCACTTGCGGCTGCCGGTATCCTGGTAGAACTCGAAGAAGGCGTCCCACACCTGCTCGGTAAGCTCGGACCCGGTGAGCCATCGGACCGTCAGGCCATCAGCCTCCAGCGCATCGCGGCGCTCGCGACGGGTAACCTTGCGGTGACGTGACGAGAGCGTCCCGAGAAAGTCCTCGAAGCTGGAGAAGCCGTCATTGTGCCAGTGATACTGGGTGTCGTGGCGCACCAGCCAGCCCGAGCCGCGGGCGAGATCGGCTTCGGCCTCGCTGACGAAGGTGGCGTGCACCGAGGAGATATTGTTGCGGGTGGCGAGCGTCTCGGCCGTACGGATCACTGCCGCACGAGTAGCGTCATCGCGGGCCAGGAAGCGCGGTCCGGTGACCGGGGTGAACGGCACGGCACATTGCAGCTTGGGATAATACTCGCCGCCGGCCCGCTGGAAGGCGTCCGCCCAGCCATGGTCGAACACGTACTCGCCCTGCGAGTGCGACTTGAGGTAGAGCGGCATGGCGCCCACCGGCGCACCGGCGCTGTCGCTCAGCAAGAGGTGCTGCGGCTGCCAGCCGGTCCGGTTGGAGGCGGAGCCGGACTGCTCGAGGGCGAGCAGGAACCGGTGATCGAGGAACGGGTTGTCGACGACCCCGTCATGCCCGGGCGCCAGCCCATTCCACACCGCCGCGGGAACCTCCGCGATGGAGCTGAGCACATCGGCGCTGAGCGTTCCGTCAGGCACTTGGTGGATCGAACCCCTCGAAGACGATCTGGTCGGCCTTGCCCAGCACGGCGAGCGCCGCCGCCGGCGACTTGATGGTCCAGGCGGTCACCGGCATGCCGAACGAGCGGAACAGCCTCACTGCCGGCAGGTCGAGCGACTTGTCGCGGCAGGAGATGAAGTCGAAACGGCTGAGCGGCCAGTGCAGCAGGTGGCGCAGCGCAAACCTGGTGGCATCACTCAGGTGCTGGTCCCATTCCGGCTCGTCATAGGCATAGGTCACGATGCCCACCGGAATGGTGGCGCCGCGCTTCTTCACCTCGATGATCAGCTTGGGATCGAAGGATTCGAGCGTCACCGGGCCGCGATAGCCCTTGAGCGCATCCATCACCGTCTGCGCCAGCACTTCGGTGGCGGCTTGGTTCGGCTGCTGCTTCAGTTCTATCTGCAGCAGCACCCGGCCACCGATCTGGGCGAGGAATTCGTCGAACCGCTGTGGCGTATCGCCGGCGGTGCTGTCGAGCAGGGTATAGCCCGAGAGCTCGGCCATGGTGCGGGCGCCGACCGGTCCGCTGACGCCGGTCAACCGGTCGAGATCGTCGTCATGGAAGATCATCGGAATGCCGTCGCGGCTGAGCTGCACGTCGCATTCGATGGCGTAGCCGCCCTCGATCGCCGCGGCGAAGGCGCTTGCGGTGTTCTCGATGATGCCGCGACCGCGGTCGTGCAGACCGCGGTGGGCAATGGGACGATCAAAGTTCGGTTTGGCGCACATGCTTTAAGCCGTCATATGGGGTGGAAGCAGCGCCGCCGCTAGACCAGCGTCGATCCGACTTCGTCGTGTCGACGCTGCCTAAGCCACTGTTTTGTCGCGGGATCGGACGGAAAAGTCTGCAACTTTTCCTGATCCCGCTTAGCAGCCCCGCATGACACTTTCGCGTCGCTCGTCCCTTACTCCTCGACTTCGATGATGCCTTCGACTTCGACTGCCGCGCCAAGCGGCAGGGCGGCCATGCCGACGGCCGAGCGGGCGTGCTTGCCCTTGTCGCCGAGCACGCCGACGATCAGGTTGGAGGCGCCGTTGGCGACGAGGTGATGCTCGGCGAACTCGGGCGTCGAGGCGACGAACACGGTGAGTTTCAGCACCCGCTTGACCTTGCTGAGATCGACACCGGCGGTGTGGACGATCTGGCTGAGGAAGTTCACTGCCGCGAGCTCGGCGGCGTTGCCGCCCTGGACGACGTTCATGGTATCGCCGAGCAGGCCGGTAACCACGCCATCGGCGCCCGAGGAAATCTGCCCCGACACGTAGACGATATTGCCCGTCCGGGTGATCGGCACATAGGTGGCGACCGGCGCTTTCGGCTGCGGCAGCTCGTAGCCATATTCGCGGAGCTTATCGAGGGGGCTGGTCATCCTGGTTCTCTTCGTCTTTGTCTGCGTTGCGGGCGGCGCGAGCCTTCACCCGGTCATATAGCTTGCCGCGGATCACCGCGTCCCGGCCGAAGCGATCGCGTACACGATCAATGGCACGTTCGGCAGCGGCACGCCGGGCGATCCCTGGTTCGATCAGGTCGACCGGATCGATCCCGTCGGCCTCAGAAATGCCGCTGACGCCAATGCCGATCAGCCGGAATGCCGTCCCGTCGATCTCGCGAGCGAGAAGCTGCAAGCCGGTTTCGTAGAGCACGTTGGCAAGCTGTGTCGGGATCATCAATTGCCGGGCGCGGGTGCGCAAGCGAAAACCTGCCGACTTGAGCTTGAGCGTGACCGTGTCGCCGAGGATCGCCTTGGCCTTGAGCCGCTCGGATAGCCGCTCGCACAGCGCCAGCAGCTCGGTCGAGAGGTCCTCGAACGTTCTGAGATCGGTATTGAAGGTGGTCTCTGCCGAGACGGTCTTCATCTGGTCGTCAGTGGAGATGGCGCGGGCATCCTCGCCGCGCGCCAGCCGGGCCAGCCGGGCGCCGGAATCGCCATAACGGCGCATCAGTTGCTCCGGCGGCGTCGCCTGCAACTGGCCGATGGTCTCGAACCCGTCCTTGCGGAGCGTTTCGGCGAACACCTTGCCGACGCCGTAGATCAGCGTCACCGGCTGCGGCGCGAGGAACGCGACCGTCTCGGCCTTGCCGATCACCGCGAAGCCGCGCGGCTTGTCGAGGTCGGAAGCGACCTTGGCGAGGAACTTGTTGTGGCTCAGGCCCACCGAGATGGTGACGCCGACCTCCTGTTCGACGCGCCGCGCGAAGCGCGTCAGCACCACCGCCGGCTTGGCCTTGTGCAGCGCCTCGGTACCGGTGAGATCGAGGAAGGCCTCGTCGATCGACAGCGGTTCGACCAGTGGGGTCAGCTGATCCATCAGCGTGCGGATCTCGCGGCTTACCGCCACGTATTTCGCCATGTTGGGCGGAATGATCACCGCATGCGGGCAGAGTTCCTTCGCCCTGAACATCGGCATGGCGGAGCGCACGCCGTACTGCCGGGCGATGTAGCAGCAGGTCGAGACCACGCCGCGGACCCCGCCGCCGATGATCAGCGGCTTGTCGACGAGGCTGGGGTCGTCGCGCTTTTCGATCGAGGCATAGAAGGCGTCGCAGTCCACATGCGCGATACTGAGCGCACCCAGCTCGTCATGCGCCTTGATTCTGGGCGATCCGCAGGTGCGGCAACGGGCAGGGGCCTCGAAGGCCTCCACTGTCGCCGAACAATCGCGGCAGATCGCCAGCATCGCTTCATCCCGCCGGATTGAGCCGGGCCCAGACGCGCATGAAATCGTCCGGCTTGAAGCCGCTGTTGGCGCACAGCGCCAAGAGCAGCGCCTCGTTGGTGGCAAAGTAGTCGATCAGGCCGCGATCCAGCCCATCGCCGCCCACCGCCTTGCGCAGCGCATCCGGGGAATAGCCGGTGAGGCTCATGAACTCGGCGAGTTGTGCCGGATTCTCGGCGAGGTGGTGCAGGCAGAGTTCGCCCAGCGTTCTGGAGGTGAGTTCGAGGCTTTGGGGCAAGGGCAGGGTCTCGCTGGCAATCGGATTGATGTTACCCCGAACTTCGGGCAGAACACGAGGGCCCGCCAGCCTCCTCCAGGTGGATTTGAGTCCCGTATGCCCAAGACCGTGATGATCGTCGAAGACAATGAGCTCAACATGAAGCTCTTCAACGATCTGCTTGAATCGCGTGGTTATTCGATCATCCAGACCCGTAACGGCCTGGAGGCGCTGGATCTTGCCCGGGCGCATCGCCCCGACTTGATTCTGATGGATATCCAGCTGCCGGAAGTCTCCGGCCTCGTGGTCACCAAGTGGCTGAAGGAAGACGACGAGCTGATGGCGATTCCGGTCATCGCAGTGACGGCCTTCGCCATGAAGGGCGATGAGGAGCGCATCCTCCAGGGCGGCTGCGAGGGTTACATCTCTAAACCCATCTCCGTGCCTCACTTTTTGGAAACCATTGCCCGCTACATTGGACCTGCCAACTAGGCTTTGCCCTTATTGGCATTCGGGCAGATTTCCTCAAATCGCGGGGCCTGAGGTCTTTGACGGCGCGGGTGCTGATCGTCGACGATATTCCAACGAACGTCCGCCTGCTGGAGGCGCGGCTTTCGGCTGAGTATTTCGACGTCGTGACGGCGTCATCG
>JAEUMC010000400.1 GCA_016793415.1 Devosia sp.
GTTCGGGGACAGCCATGATCAAGCTCCTTTGTTTGAGTACCGTATGGGCCAAAAACGCAGCAGCCGGCGGAATCGTTCCCGCCATCGTGAGCGAATGCGAAATTGATTCAGCGCCACGTCGCAACCCGCTGACGCTTATGGTGATTTTGTGGCTGCAGAGATGAAGAAAAGCTGTCGCTGACCGCTCAGCTTTCAGCCGATTTTGCCGCTTTCTCCTCGCCACGGCTGGCTTTGCCGATCGATTTGGTCTGCGCCGAGACGCGGTCGATAAAGGCGAGGAACAGCGCCGAGACGACGAAGGCGAGGTGGATCAGGGTGAACCACATCAGCTTGTCGGTCGTGTAGCTGGAAACGTTCAGGAACACCTGCAACAGGTGGATCGAGGAGATGGCGACGATGGTCGAGGCCACCTTGATCTTCAGCGAGCCGGCGTCGATCTCGCCCAGCCAATGCACCGCATCGCCGTCATCAAAGCGCGACACATAGTTCTCGTAGCCGGAGATGATCACCATGACCACAAGGCTGGCGACCAGCGCGGCATCGATCAGCGCCAGCATCTTGAGGATGGCATCGGCCTCGTCGATTTCGAAGACATGGCTGATGAAGTCCCAGAGCTTGACCCCGAAGGTTGCGGCATAGACCGCCAGGGCGACCGCGAGGCCGAGGTAGAACAGCACCAGCAGCCAGCGCGAGGCGAGGATCACCGCTTCGATGACGAGTTCGAGACGCTTGGGCATGCTGGCTCCGGCAAGGATGTGTCGGTCGAGGGATAACGGATTTTCGAGACCTGACAAGGGGCAGGGGTGACGCAGGCGGGGGCGGTTGAACGCCAACTGCGCGGCATCTGGCAGTCGGGAATCCCTTGCGGGCAGGGCTATCGCATATGAACGGCCACTGGGCTCTCCTTGCTCCTCCACCGCGTAGCGGGGGAGGGGGACCAGCGAAGCTGGTGGAGGGGGCGGCTCCAAAACCGGCGCATCCTGCCGCCCCCTCCACCGCCTTCGGCGGTCCCCCTCCCCCGTTTCACGGTGGAGGGGCAATGAGAGTGCAGTGCCCAGAGCCATATGCGATAGGCCTGCCCAAGCGAAAGAGTGGCGCCGACTGCCAACGCCAGTGGCCCCACAAAACCAATCGGGCCGGGGATTGCTCCCCGGCCCGTTCGTCAGTTTACTTGACTGCCTTAGTTGCGCTTGTCGGCCACCGTGATCAGCGAGGTGATGCGCTTGATCGAGACGCGGCGGTTCAGCTTTTCGGCCTTCTCCGTCTTCACCTTCAGGTAGCGCTCGCCATAGCCCTGGGTGACCAGGTTCTCCGGCGGCACATCGTAGAAGTCGGTCAGGATGCGGGCGACGGTCGAGGCGCGCTGGTCCGAGAGGATCAGGTTGGCCTGGTCGCCACCCACGGCATCGGTGTGGCCTTCGATCAGGAAGGTCTCGCCCGGGTTGTCCTCGAGAATCGCCAGCATGGCGTTGGCGACCTTGCTGAGCGCGCCGACCTGGCTGCGGGCGATGGTCGCCGCACCCGAGTCGAAGGTCAGGCCGCCGACTTCGACGCGACGCACCGAGTCACGGATACGAGCCGAGCGCTTCACTTCCTCGATGGTGTAGATCTTGCGGACCTGCTCCACCGGCGGTTCACGGAAGAACAGCTCGACCTCTTCCTCGTCGGCGTCGCCGGCGTCGAGGATGTAGTCACGGATCGGGATGGTCAGGCGCAGCGGCGGCAGGTCGTCGCCGGGGTCACGCCAGTTGCCGAAATAGTCGTCATCCTGCTCGAAGTCGTCCTCGTCCTGGTAGGCGAGAATGTACTCGCGGCCGTCGGGCATGATGCGCGAGCGCTTCAGCACGTTGCCCCACTTGTCACGGATGGTGACGATCTGCACGCCGTTCGGGCGCTCGATGGTCTCCTTCACGCGACCGCCCGGCAGGCGTTCGTAATAGACCTCGTCCTCATCGCTGTCGCGGATGCGGTCGAAATCCTGGGCCGGATTCGAGATCACCAGGTTGATGCCGATCTGGAAGATGAAGCCCGAGTTGGTGAAGTTGTTGCCGGGGCGCGGGCCGGGTCCGCCATTGTTATTGTTATTATTGTTGTTGTTATTCGAATTGTTGTTGTTGGTGACGTTGGTCGTGTTGTTCGTGATGTTGGTCACGTTCGTCACGTTGGTGACGTTGTTGATGATGGTGACGTTCTGCGGTACCTCCACCACCGGCAGGGCATCGACGGCGATCTTCTCGCCTTCGACCTTGGCCAGCGACTGCACCTCGACCGGGGCGATATCGGCCTGGGCGGCCTTGTCGTCGGTCGGCGGCGGCGCAGCGGGTTCGGTCGGAGCCGGCTGTTCGGCCGGCGCCTGGCCATCGACCACCTGGGTGGCGAAGTCCTTGGCGCTGTCGAGCACCGGAGCCGCCGTCTCGGGGGCAACGGTTTCGGGCAGCACTTCGACGGCCTGCGGCGTCACCGCTTCCTGGGCGCCGGGCAGTTCCGAGATCGGCGGCGTCACTTCGGCTGCCGGCTGTACTTCCGGAACCGGGGGCAGGGTGATGCCATACTGGGCCAGGCACTGGGCAACGTCGGAGACCCCGAGCGCCGCGCAGATATCGGCGAACTGCTTGTTGGCAGCGTCGATGGTCGACTGGCCCGAGGCGTCACCGGCCTCGAGCTGGCCGATGCCGACATTATAGAGCTCGACGGCCACACCCAGCTGATCCTGCGCCGCGGCGACCGGATCGGGGGCGTTGGCGTCGGCCGGCTGGTCGGTCGGACCGGCTTCCGCCGGCTGTTCAGCTGCGGGCTGCTCTGCAGGCTGCTCGGCTGCCGGCTGCTCCGCCGGTTGCTCCGCGGGCTGCTCGGCTGCCGGCTGTTCGGCGGGCTGCTCAGCCGCAGGCTGTTCGGCCGGGGGCTCGGGCAGCGGGGGCAGATCCTGGCCGATGCAGGACTTGATGTCCTGATAGCCATTGGCGGTGCACAGTTCCTGGATGCGCGCCGCGGCAGCATCGGCGATCGGCTTGGCGCCGGCATAGTCGCCGGCAGCGGCCTGATTGAGAGCCGCCTGATACTGGTCGAGCGCGGCCTGGAGGTCGGCAACGAACTGCGCCTGGGCATCTTCGGCAGCCTTGGCGTCCTCGGCGGCCTTTGCCTCTTCGGCAGCCTTCGCATCGGCAGCCGCTTTGGCGTCGGCTTCAGCCTGTGCGGCGGCAGCCGCATCCTCGGCGGCCTTGGCATCCTCGGCGGCCTTGGCGTCGGCCTCGGCCTGTGCAGCCGCAGCAGCGGCCTCTTCAGCGGCCTTGGCTTCCTCGGCGGCCTTGGCATCGGCCTCAGCCTGTGCAGCCGCAGCAGCTGCCTCTTCGGCGGCCTTGGCTTCCTCGGCGGCCTTGGCATCGGCCTCAGCCTGCGCCGCGGCGGCAGCTGCCTCTTCGGCAGCCTTGGCTTCCTCAGCTGCCTTGGCGTCGGCTTCGGCCTGCGCCGCAGCGGCTGCTGCCTCTTCCGCAGCCCGGGCTTCCTCGGCCGCCTTGGCTTCTTCAGCAGCGCGCGCCTCTTCGGCGGCCTGGGCATCGGCCTCAGGGTTCGCCGCGGGCTGGCCGCCGCCGGTGATGGCCGCGATGCATTCCTGCACGCTGGAATAGCCGTTCACGATGCAGGTATCGGTCAGCGCCTGCTTGGCGTTGTTGATCGCGTCTGCGTCGCCGGATGCCTGCGCCTGCTGCAGGGCCTCATATTCGGCCTGCTGCGCGTGCGCGGCGCCCGGCACCAATGCGAGAACGGCGAGACTGGTGCCGGTCAGGAGCCAGTTTCGAAAGCGCATGGTTTTATCCTTGTTCTGGAGTCAGTTGTTCGAGAAGTGACGCAGTCGGGCTGAACCGAACCTGAACGTCCGGCCAGCCTGTTGCGAAATGAATTGGCCCATCAAATGCCGAACGCCCCTCAAGCGCGTGCGGTTCCGTACGCGCGACAGGACCGGTCAATCGTGGCGCCAGTTGGGCCGTAGCGACCCTGGCAGCAATGGACGGATTCGGTTGTGGCAGCCTAGGGTTGGCGGCCCGTTTCGTGCGATCCGATTGCAGGTCCTGGGTGGAGACGATCGTGGGCGACCTTCTGAGCTATTGGCCGTTTGTCTTGGGGCTGTTGGCGACCGGCGTGATTTCCGGTGTCGCCGCGGGGCTCCTGGGAATCGGCGGCGGCGCCATCATCGTGCCGGCGCTGGCCTCGGCGCTGGGGCTGCTCGGCTATGACAGCGATGTGGTGCAGCATGTGGCGGTGGGCACCTCGCTCGCCATCATCATCCCCACAGGCATTGCCAGTGCCAGGGCGCACGACAAGCGCGGCGCGGTCGACCACCGCATCCTGAAACTGTGGGCGCCGGTCATCGTGGTCGCCACTTTTGTCGGCGGGTTGATGGCCGGGCTCTATACCGGCGACGTGCTGCGCATCGTGTTCGGTGTGGTGGCGCTGTTCATCGCGGCCAATATCGTGCTGCCGTTCCAGGAACGGCTGATGGGGCATCTGCGCGACTCAGCTCTGACGCATCGGATCTCG
>JAEUMC010000406.1 GCA_016793415.1 Devosia sp.
AGGTCTTCTCGAACCCGGCCTTCAGCGCCGGGCCCGGACCCCACTCGGCGGCGAAGCTGTCATAGGTGTAGACGTTGAGCGTCGGCTTGTCCTCGGCGAGGACAGGCAGGGCGGTGGCGCAGATGACTGCCGCCAACGCGAAGCGTGCGAACGAGCGCATATTTCGTTCCCTTCGGTTGCGGCCATGTGAATGAAGGGGACGTCAATGGATCGGACGCCTCGGCGCCCTTGCCATCTCGAACTTCCTCCGCCAGCATGACCTGGTTCAGGTTCAATGGGTAACTCTCAGCTCCGGAAGATCCGGAACACCCCAGCGAGACAGCTGACAGATAGACAGAGTTTTCCCTCCGTGCAAGCGCGTGCCCCCCAGACTTCCGTTGCGGTCTTTGACGACCTCATGGTCATCGTTGGCGGCGGGACGGTCGATTTCGACCTCCTGCGCGAACTCTACGCCTCGGGCGGCCACCTGGTGGGCGCCGATGGCGGCGCCGACCAGATCGTCGAGGCCGGCCTCAAGCCCGAGCTGATCATCGGCGATTTCGATTCGTTGAAAAACCCGCACTCCTGGCTGGGCAAGACCCGGCTGATGCAGATCGGCGAGCAGGAAACCACCGATTTCGAGAAGGCGCTGTATTCGACCCGCGCCCCGGTGACGGTGGCGCTGGGGATGACCGGGCGGCGCTTCGACCACACCCTCGCCGCGCTCGACGCGGTCACCAAGTATGCGGCAAAGCGCAAGATCGTGCTGGTCGACGAGGAAGACGTGGCGCTGCCGCTGACGAAGGCGTTCTCGTTCAGCGTCGACCCGGGCGAGCGCGTCTCGATCCACCCGCTGGCGCCGGTGACCTTCTGGGGTTCGGAAGGGCTGAAATACCCGCTCGATGCGGTCAAGCTCGCGCCGGGGGTACGGACCGGGACATCGAACGAGGCGCTGACCGGGCCGTTCCGCATCGTGCCGGAAGAGGGCGTGCACGCACCGTACCTGTTGATCCTGCCGCGGAAATACCTGGCGCAACTGATCGCCAAGCTGCTGCTGGAGAAGCGGTAGGCAGCTGACTGATAGAGACGGCCCCTCCCATCCCCCCAAGGGGGGAGGTGCCCTGCCGGTGTATTTGGCGCGATCGAAGACAGAGCCTCGACTCTTCACCTCCCCCTTTATGGGGGAGGCCGGGAGGGGGCCGCCTGCTTCGGCTTTGACAAAAGCCCCCGAAGCAACGCCGTCCCGGCGAAATTCCGCCCAAATCCCCAGTACATGTCGCGGTCTTTAAGACCTTGGGGCCATTCGTGAAAATTCTGATTGCAGCAGTATTGCTGAGCCTGGCGGCAGTGTCTGCGAGCCGGGCTGAAGTGGTGTGTACATTGATCGTCGACGCCGAAAGTGGCGCGGTGCGGTTGCAGGAGGGCGGTGGCTGCGACACGCCGACTTCGCCGGCCTCGACCTTCAAGGTGCCGCTGGCGGTGATGGGCTATGACGCCGGGATCCTGACCGGGCCGGACGAGCCGGCCTGGCCGTACAAGGCGGAATATGACGCCAACCGTGCCGACTGGCGGGTGACCACCACGCCGACCACCTGGTTGCGCGATTCGGTGCTGTGGTATTCCCGCGTGCTGGTGGCCCAGATGGGGGCCGAGCGGTTCGGCAAATATGTTGCCGACTTCGACTATGGCAATGCCGACATCTCGGGCGATCCGGGCAAGAACAACAGCCTGCTCCGCTCGTGGATCAACTCATCGCTGCTGATCACCCCCGAAGAGCAGGTACGGTTCGTGCGCCGGATGCTGGCAGGCGAGCTGCCTGCAACGGCTGAGGCGCAGGCAGCGGTGGTGGCGATCATGCCCAGCTTCAAAGCCGGCAAGTGGACCGTTTCGGGCAAGACCGGCACGTACTACGAGCGCAATGCCGACGGTACCTTCAACTCGCGCCGGCAGACCGGCTGGTTCGTCGGCTGGGCTGAACGCGACGGCGAGCGGCTGGCTTTCGCCTACCTGATCCGCGAGAACAAGAAGATCTCGGGTCCGGCAGGAATGCGGGCCCGCGATGCGCTGCTGGCGCGGTTTGCAAAATGGGGCAAGGGTGAGTTCGCCTGGGCGCAGCAGCCGCGCCCGGCCGTGGTGCCGGTGATCGGGCCGCCGCAGAACGGGTAGGAACACTCAGGCTGAGCCATTGGGAGCTACCCGACCCGCCAAACGAAAAGGGCCGCCCACCGGGCGGCCCTTTCTCATTGGATCGACACCAATCAGAGGCTGGCTTCGCGGGCCTTGGCGTGGGCCGCCTTCTGCACCGCTTCCTGCACCTTCTCGAAGGCGCGGACCTCGATCTGCCGGATGCGCTCGCGGCTGACATTGTATTCCTGCGCCAGCTCCTCGAGCGTCGCCGGCTCGTCACGCAGGCGCCGGGCCTGGAAGATCGCCTTCTCACGCTCGTTGAGGTCGCTCATCGCGTTGGTGAGCAGGCCCATGCGCTCGGAGAACTCCTCGGTCTCGCCGAGGGTGGTCTCCTGGTCCGGCGTATCGTCGACCAGCCAGTCCTGCCATTCGGAGGCGCCTTCGTCGGCGCGCATCGGTGCGTTGAGCGAAGCGTCGCCGGAGAGGCGCTGGTTCATCGACACCACGTCGCTTTCGGTGACGTGGAGGGTCGTCGCGATCTGCTTGATCTGGTCGGGATGGAGATTGCCGTCATCGAGGGCGGCGATCTGCCCCTTGATCTTGCGCAGGTTGAAGAACAGCCGCTTCTGCGCCGCGGTGGTGCCGATCTTGACCAGCGACCACGAGCGCAGCACGTATTCCTGAATGGCGGCGCGAATCCACCACATCGCATAGGTGGCGAGGCGGAAGCCCTTTTCCGGCTCGAAGCGCTTCACCGCATGCATCAGGCCGACATTGCCTTCCGAGATGACTTCGGAGATCGGCAGGCCATAGCCGCGATAGCCCATGGCGATCTTGGCCACGAGCCTGAGGTGCGAGGTGATGAGCTTCTGGGCAGCGCCGGGATCCTGATGCTCCTTGTAGCGCTTGGCGAGCATATATTCCTCGTCAGGCTCGAGCATCGGAAACTTACGAATTTCCTGGAGATAGCGGCTGAGTCCACCCTCAGCCGAAAGGATAGGCAGATTGGTCTGGGCCATGATGCACCCTCGTCTTTCCCCCGTAGTCACGGGCAGATACGCAGCCGTGTCCAGTCCGGCACACGGCTGACTGTCAGAACTATATAGGTCGAATTTCAGCCTTGATAAGACCCTCCGACCCTTCACCCC
>JAEUMC010000444.1 GCA_016793415.1 Devosia sp.
GGCGGCTCGAGCTGGTACGTGCTGTCGTCGGGCGCCGGCAAGGATGCCGCCGTCGATTTCCTCAAGTCCGTCTGGGCGACCGATGTCGACTTCTACCAGAAGATCCTCATCGGCCAGGGGGCGTTCAGCACCTGGCTCCCGGCTTCGGCCGGCGATGCCTACAAGGCCTCGGACGACTTCTTCGGCGGCCAGCCGGTGTGGGCGAACTTCTCCGAGTGGCAGGCCAAGATCCCGAGCATCGACTACGGCATCTACACCGCCGAGGTGGACGCGGCCGTGGTGGCTCAGTTGCCGACCATCACCCAGGGCGGCAGCGTCGACGACGCGCTCAAGGCCATCAACGACCAGGCCAGCCAGCAGATGCAGTAACGGGTGCAGGGGCGGGGCCGCCGGCACCGCCTCATCCTCCCATGCCGGTCGCACTCCCTTGCCGGAGTGCGACCGGCAGCCATTGTGTAGTCGCCTGTCGGGGGAGTTGGCATGGCAAACGCAAGACTTGGCCGAACCGAGCACATCACCGGCTGGACGTTCATCGCGCCCGCCCTCGTGCTGCTTGGCATCTTCATGCTCTATCCGATCCTGTGGTCGCTCTGGATGAGCTTCCAGGTCGGCAAGGGGATGAACTTCAGTTTCGGCGGTTTCGCCAACATCGTCCGCCTGACCAAGGATCCGGTATTCATCCGCGCCCTGGTCAATACCCTGACCTTCCTCGTCGTGCAGGTGCCGATCATGATCGGCCTGGCGCTGCTGGCCGCAGTGGCGCTGAACGATCCCAAGCTGCGCTTCCGCGGCTTCTTCCGCACCGCGATCTTTTTGCCCTGCGTCACCTCGCTGATCGCCTACTCGACCCTGTTCAAGTCGATGTTCGCCACCGACGGCATCGTCAACAAGATGCTGATGGCAGTCTGGATCATCCAGGAGCCGATCCATTGGCTGCAGGATCCGTTCTGGGCCAAGATCCTGATCATCATCGCCATCACCTGGCGCTGGACCGGCTACAACATGGTGTTCTACCTGGCGGCGCTGCAGAACGTCGACCGCTCGATCTACGAAGCGGCCCGCATCGACGGCGCCTCGGGCTGGGACCAGTTCTGGCAGATTACCGTGCCGATGCTGAGGCCGGTGATCCTGTTCACCACCATCGTTTCGACCATCGGCACGCTGCAGCTGTTCGACGAGGTCAACAACATCACCCAGGGCGGCCCATCGGATTCGACGCTGACGCTGTCGCTCTACATCTACAACCTGACCTTCAAGTTCATGCCCAGCTTCGGCTACTCGGCCACGGTTTCCTGGGTCATCGTGCTGCTCGTCGCCGTCCTGAGCTTCGCACAATTCGTCATCGCACGGGATCGCAGCAAATGACCGACCAGGCCCTTCCCCTCGCCGCCTCCCGGATCGAGCGCCGCACCCGCTCGTTCAACCTGCCGAACTTCATTGCCCGCGCCGTCAAGTACCTGCTGTTGAGTCTGGCGGCCTTCGTCTCGATCTTCCCGTTCTTCTGGATGGTGGTGGGCGCCACCAACCGCTCGGTCGATATCGGCATCGGCAAGGCGACGTTCGGCGATCAGCTGTTCGTCAACGCCGCCAACTTCTTCGCCACCGTCGATGCCCCGCGCATCTTCTGGAACTCGGCGTTCATCGCACTGGTCGGCACCGTGCTGACGCTCGCCATCTCGTCGCTCGCCGGCTACGGCTTCGAGATGTTTCGCAGCAAGTTCCGCGAACGCATCTTCACCCTGATGCTGTTGCTGCTGTCGATCCCGTTCGCGGCGCTGATGGTGCCGCTGTTCGTGATGATCTCGTCGTTCAAGCTGGTCGGCACGGTAGCAGCGGTGGTGCTGCCCGGCATCGCCTCGATCTTCATCATCTTCTACTTCCGCCAGGCGACCAAGGCGTTCCCCGGCGAGTTGCGCGACGCAGCCCGGGTGGACGGGCTCAACGAGTGGCAGATCTTTTTCTACATCTACCTGCCGACCATGCGCTCGACCTACGCAGCCGCCATCATCATCGTGTTCATGGCCAACTGGAACAACTACCTGTGGCCGCTGATCGTGCTCAACAAGCCCGAGCAGAAGACCGCGACGCTCGTCATTTCGTCGCTGACCTCGTCCTATACCCCCGATTTCGGCATGATCCTGTTCGGCACCATCCTCGCCACGCTGCCGACGCTCATCATCTTCTTCCTGCTCCAGCGCCGCTTCGTCGAAGGCATGCTGGGCGCGGTGAAATAACGACTAACCGCTAGTTGCCCCGGCGGCAGGAATCGCTGCCGCTGGAGCCCGATTTCTTGAGGAGAATACCATGACCATTCAGGCCCCCATCCGCTGGGGTATCATCGGCCCGGGCGCCATCGCCAAGGATTTTACCCGCGGTCTCAAGGACTCGCGGCTGGGTAAGCTCGAGGCCATTGCCACCCGCAACCCGAACAAGCCCGGCCTCGCTCAGGATTTCCCCGGCGCCCGCGTCATTCACGGCTATGACGCGCTGCTCGCCGACCCCAATGTCGACGCGGTCTACCTCGCTTTGCCTCATACCGGCCACGCCGAATGGGCGATCAAGGCTGCTGAAGCCGGCAAGCACGTACTGGTCGAAAAGCCGATGGCGCTCACCGCCTTCGAAGTCGACGCGGTGATCCACGCCCACAAGAAGGCCGGCACCTTTGTCGGCGAAGCCTTCATGTACCGGCTCCACCCGCAGACCCAGAAGCTCTGGGAACTGGTCAATTCCGGTACCATCGGCGAAGTGCGCGCCATCAAGTCGAGCTTCGGCTTCCAGATGGGCAAGTTCATCCCCGACCACCGGATCTTCGCCTCCGAACTCGCCGGCGGCGGCATCCTCGATGTCGGCGGCTACCCGGTCTCGATGTCGCGCTTCATCGCCGGCGCCTCGCTTGGCCGGCCATTCGCCGATCCGGTGAAGGTGTCGGGCATGGCCCGCCTCAACGCTGAAGGCACCGATGATTGGGCCGCGGCGCTGCTGCAGTTCGAGAACGGCATCATCGCTGAAGTCAGCTGCTCGGTATTCGTCAACCAGGACAACGTGCTGCGCATCCTCGGCTCCGAAGGCCGCATCGAGGTGCCGAACTTCTGGTTCGCCGATGGCGGCCGCGAAGGTGGCGACGGCAAGATCGACATCATCCGCAATAACGGCAGCCGCGAGACCATCAGCGTCGGCAAGCAGAAGCACCTGTTCTCGTTCGAAGCCGATGCCGCTGCCGAAGCCATCCTCGCCGGTCGTCAGGAGCTGACCGCACCCGGCATGACCTGGGCCGACAGCCTCGGCCAGGCCCGGGCGCTCGACAAGTGGCGCGCCGATGCCGGCATCGAGTTCAGCATCGAGAAGTCGAACCGCCGCATCAACACCCTGTCCGGCCGCCCGCTGAAATCCGGCGGGACGGTGATCCCCAAGCG
>JAEUMC010000453.1 GCA_016793415.1 Devosia sp.
TTTCGGGCTCGGTTGGGCCGGATGTCATCGATATCCGCTCACTCTACGCCAAGACCGGCATGTTCACTTATGACCCGGGCTTCACCTCGACCGCTGCCACCGACAGCGCCATCACCTACATCGACGGCGACAAGGGCGAGCTGATGTATCGGGGCTACCCGATCGAGCAGTTGGCCGAAAAGTCGAACTATCTCGAGGTCTGCTACCTGCTGCTGTACGGCGAGCTGCCCAACAAGGCGCAGATGGCCGATTTCGAGCAGCGCGTCACGCGCCACACCATGGTGCACGAGCAGATGCACTATTTCTATCGCGGGTTCCGCCGCGATGCGCACCCGATGGCCATCGTCTGCGGCGTGGTCGGCGCCATGGCTGCCTTCTACCACGACTCGATCGACATCAATGATCCCGAGCAGCGCGAGATCGCTTCGATCCGCATGATCGCCAAGATCCCGACCATCGTCGCCATGGCCTACAAGTACTCGGTCGGCCAGCCCTTCGTGTACCCGCGCAACGATCTCGACTACGCCTCGAACTTCCTGCGCATGTGCTTCTCGGTGCCGGCCGAGGATTATGTGGTGAACCCGGTCGTGGCGCGCGCCATGGACCTGATCTTCACGCTCCACGCAGACCACGAGCAGAACGCCTCGACCTCGACCGTGCGGCTCGCCGGTTCGTCCGACGCCAACCCGTTCGCCTGTATCGCCGCTGGCGTGGCCTGCCTCTGGGGTCCCGCCCATGGCGGCGCCAACGAAGCGGCGCTCAATATGCTCAAGCAGATCGGCACCGTCGACCGGATCCCCGAGTTCATCGCCAAGGCCAAGGACAAGAACTCCGGCTTCCGCCTGATGGGCTTTGGTCACCGCGTCTACAAGAACTACGATCCGCGCGCCAAGGTGATGCAGCAGGCCGCCAACGATGTGTTGGCCCAGCTCGGCGCCGACAACCTGTCGCCGACCCTGCAGGTCGCCAAGGAACTCGAGCGCATCGCCCTCTCCGACCAGTACTTCATCGATCGCAAGCTCTACCCGAACGTCGATTTCTACTCGGGCATCATCCTCGACGCGATCGGCTTCCCGACCTCGATGTTCACCGCCATCTTCGCGCTCAGCCGCACCGTCGGCTGGATCGCGCAGTGGAAGGAAATGATCGGCGATCCGCAGAAGAAGATCGGCCGCCCGCGCCAGCTCTACAACGGCGCTCCGGTGCGCGATTACGAGCCGATCAGCAGCCGCTGACCTGGAGCGTCTTCAGGAAAAGTTGCAAACTTTTCCGGTTCGAAAGCGCGACCACTAAAGGACTTGGAGCTCTTCAGCGGTTCAACGAACCGATGAATGCTCCAGATGAGCCATCACCCGCTCGGCGGGATCGACAAGGGGCGCCTCTGGCGCCCCTTTTTGCATCAAGGCGCGGAGTTCATGAAAGGCCGCGACCTGCGCCGCCACGGCCTCCGGCTCGTTCAACAAAGCCGCTAGCGGCGCCAGCGAACGCTCGGCCCTGGGGTCGACGAACTGCAACTCCGGCACGACGTCACGCCCCAGCACGATGTTGGGCAGCGCGATCTGCACCGGGCGCCCGATCCTCGCGGCACGCCTGGCCTGCTGCGGGTCGGCAACATAGGTGACGACCATCGGTACGCCCGACATGGCGAGTTCGAACGTGATGGTGCCGCTGACCGCGAAGGCCGCATAGGCCGCCGCAAAGGCGTCATGGCGATCGTCGCCCGCTACCACCTGAACAGGCACCGGCCAGGTGGCGACTTCGGCTTTGAGGCGCTCTGCGAGCGATGTCAGTGTCGGGAGGATGAAGCCGGTGATGCGGGGATGTGTCTGCAGCATCGCCGCCGCCTCGCGCATGAGCGGCAGGTGCCGGCGCAGTTCCCCATCCCTGCTACCCGGCAGCAACAGCAGGGGGCCACTCTCCGGCTGCGCGGGCCGCATCGGGAAACGCGTGAGCGCCGGATGTCCGACATACGTCGTAAGTGGGCCACCCAGCTCCGCCATTACCTTGGGCTCGAACGGCAGCACCGCCAGGATTTCGTCGAACAGCGGCTTCAGCTCCGAGGCGCGCTCAGGGCGCCAGGCCCAGACGCTGGGCGCCACGTAGAGCAGCATCGGCACCCGCAGCCCGGCCTTGCGGACACGGCTGGCCACGGCTTTGACGAACACCTGCGAGTCGATCAGTACGACAACATCCGGCCGTTGCCTGCTGATGGTCCTGGCCGCCTGCCGCACCCGCCAGAGCAACAGTGGCAGCCGTCGCAGTACATCGCTCCAGCCCATCACGGAGAGGTTCTCCATGGGGAACAGGCTCACCAGTCCCTCGCGCTCGAGCTCGGCTCCGCCAACGCCGGTCAGCGCAAGTGTGGTTCGAGAGCGGAGCCGTTGCACCAGGTCAGCACCGATACGGTCGCCGGAGGCCTCGCCGGCAAGGATGAACAGGCGCAGCGGCTCAGCCATCGATGCCGAGGCCAACGACCGCGATCCTGTGGTCATCAGCCGCCGCCGCAAGGGCCGGTCGGTCGAGCACCAGCGACTTGCCGGATTCGACCGCGATCACGCCGATACCGGCTGCTGCCGCGTTGGCAATGGTGTCGGGGCCGATCGCCGGCAGGTCGACATAGAGCGGCTGCTGCGGCTTCGCCGCCTTGGCGAGCACCAGCGGCCCGGTTCCATCACCGATCCGGCCGGCGGCCCGATATGTCGCAACCCGGGCTAGCAGCTCGTCAGTCCCGCCGACATCCTCGGCCGCTACCACACGTCGCCCGGCGATCACCACGGCCTGGCCGAGATCGAGCCGGCCAATCTCGCGGGCCGCGACCAGGCCTTGCCGCGCCGCCGCCAGCTCGGCATCCGTCGCCACACGGCCGGCTATGCTACCGGCCGTGGCGAGCAGTTCCGCTGCCACCTCATGCACCCCGATCACCTTGGCACCGGAGAGCTTCTCGATGGCGACGGTGACCGACGACAAGGCGGCATCACCCAGCGCGGCCCCGGCCGTACCGCCGGCGAAGCCGGCAAGCGCTTCGCGCTGGCGGTCCGAAAGGCTCAACCCGCCGGCGAGGACGATATGCGTCGTCCCGAAGGCGACGATGGCCGCGATAGCATTGCTCGGATTGGCAAGATCACCGGCGACCAGCGTCGTCCCCAAGCGCTCTGGCTGCGGGGCAAACCCGACGACCTGCACCGCATCGCCGGCCGCCAGCGCCGCGCCGACGACATGGGAGACAAGGGCTCCCGATCCGGCAAGGACTGAGAGCCGGCGAGGCATCATTCCTCGCCCGGCACGTTGATCGGCAGGTTCCCCGGCAGCGTCAGCGGCCGCTCCGCCGCGGCGACGAACTTCACCACGTCCTGCACCAGTTCCTCATCCGGGAACATCGCAGAGGCATCGTCGACCCGCTCGCGCAGCGTGCCCTCGCTGGCAAAGATCATGCGGTAGGCGGTGCGCAGCCGGTGGATCGCCTCGCGATCAAAGCCCCGGCGCTTGAGACCGACAATGTTGACGCCGGACAGCGCCGCCGGGTTGCCCAGCACGGTGCCATACGGGATCACGTCCTTTTCCACCTTGGTCATCCCGCCGATAAAGGCGTGCGCGCCGATGTGGACGAACTGGGCCGACCCGGAATGCCCGCTCATGATGACGTAGTCGTCGATCACGCAATGCCCGGCAATGCCGGTATTGTTGGAAAGCACGATGTGGTCGCCCAGGATGCAGTCGTGCCCGATATGGACACCGATCATCAGCAGGCAGTGGTTGCCGATGACGGTCTTCATGCCGCCGCCGGCAGTACCCGGATTGATGGTCACGTGTTCGCGGATCACGCAGTCGGCGCCGATACTGAGCGTCGAGGGCTCGCCCGCATATTTGAGGTCCTGTGGGCGGTGACCGACCGAGGCGAATGGAAACACCACCGTGCGCGCGCCGACGCTGGTGCGGCCGGTGACCACGGCATGCGAGATCAGCTCGACGCCGTCGCCCAGCGTCACGTCGCTACCAACCACGCAGAACGGCCCGATCTTGACGCCGGCGCCGATACGGGCGCCCGGCTCAATGATCGCAGAGGGGTGAATGGTCATTGCTCGCTGGGGCTCACCATGGCGCCCACCTCGGCCTCGGCGATGACGACACCGTCAACGATCGCCTTGGCTTCGAACCAGCCCATGGTCATTCGCCGTCGCAGTTTCTTGATGTGGTACTCGATCTGGTCGCCCGGTTTCGCGGGCTTGCGGAACTTGCACTTGTCGATCGTCAGCAGGTAGACGATGTGCTTCTCCCCGCCGGCAGTACCAGCCGCAATCGCCATCGCTCCGGCCGTCTGGGCCATACCCTCGATGATCAGCACGCCCGGGAATACCGGCGCGTCCGGGAAGTGTCCCTGGAAGATCGGTTCGTTGAACGTCACGTTCTTGATGCCGATGCCCGAGTTATCGCCATCGACCTCGATGATCCGGTCGATCAGCAGAAACGGGTAACGATGGGGCAGAACCTGAAGGATCCGGCCGATGTCCATCGAGGAGAGTTCTCTTGTCTCGCTCGCTGGCGCCTCGTTGGTAACCGTCACTCTCGTCCCCTTTTGTTCAGTCGCCGCAACATCGCTATCTCACGCTGCCAGGTCTTGAGATCCTGCGCCGGATAGCCCCCGACTCTCGTGCCCGCCGGCACGTCTTTCGTCACCAGGCATCGGGCCGACAATATGCTGCCATTGCCGATCCGCAAGTGTCCCGCCGTGCCTGCGCCACCCCCCACCAGCACATTGTCGCCGATGATGGTGCCGCCGCCGATACCGCAGGTACCGGCGATCAGGCAATACCGGCCGATGCGCGAGTTGTGGCCAATCTGCACGAGATTGTCGATCTTGGTGCCTTCGCCGATCACCGTGTCGCCCAGGGCGCCGCGATCGACCGTCGAGTTGGCGCCGATCTCGACGCCGTCCTGGACGATGACGCGACCCAGCTGCGGGATCTTGCGGTTGGAGCGGCCCTGCCCCAGCCAGCCGAAGCCCTCGCTGCCGATGCGCACCCCGGGATGCAGCACGACATTGTTGCCCAGATAGGCACACTCGATCGAGACATTGGAGGCGATCACCGCGTTCCGACCGATCGTCACGCCCCGTCCGATAACCGTGTTAGGCCCGATAATGCTGTTGCGGCCAATCTCGACGCCGGGGCCGATCACCACATTGGTGCCGATACGGACGCCTTCTTCGATGAAGGGAGCCGGACCGCCGGCCTCGAACAATCCGGAGGCGATACCGCGAGTGCCGAGCGGATAGAGTCGCTCCAGCAGGTCGACGAACAGTTCGTGCGGCCGCTCATCGACGATGGCGACGGTGCCCGCCGGAACCTCGGCCAGGAATTTGGGGTGGACGACCACGGCGCCGGCGCCGGTTTCAGCGAGCGCGGCGCGATACTCGGCCTGCGCTGCAAGGGCGAGATGTCCCGGCCCAGCCAGGGGAAGTTCCTCGGCGCCGCTGATCACCAGTTCCGAGGCGCGTGTTTCGTCGACATCGACCCTCCGGCCCAGCGTCGACAGCACGACACCAAGCGAAATCGGTCCCGACGAGGAATGGAAGCGCGTATCGACCATGGCTGTCATTACACAACAAAGAGGCCGCGGGGCAACCGCGCCGCGGCCTCGATAACCGGAAGGAAGGCCGGCAAAACCGCCGGCCGACCGTTTACAGCAGCTGCTGCAGCGTAAGCGAGAAGACCTGGGTCTTGTCGTCCGTCGCCTTGTTCAGCACGTGGGCGAAATCGCCACGCAGCGGACCGAACGGGCTGTCCCAGATGATCGAGGCGCCGACCGACGACTTGAAGTTCTGGTCGATGCTGCCCGGATCGATCAGGCCTGCACCGCCGTCGCCGTTGCCATCGATAAGAGCCGCGTCGGCCCAGATCGCACCACGAACACCATAGGTCTCAGGCAGGATCGGGATCGGGAACTCGATCTCGGCCGAGGCCGCGACATAGCCGGTATAGCCAAGCAGTTCCTGCGAGCTGTTGAGACGCGGGCCCATGCCACCGCTCTGGAAGCCGCGGACGATCGAGCTGGAGCCACGGAAGGCTTCCAGCGGGCTCACTCCGCCACCATCGAGCGCGGTGATGTAGCCAGCCTGCCCCTTGACGCTGCCGATGACGTTCCAGTCAGACAGCAGCGGCATGAAGTAACGGGCCTTCGCCTCGGTCTTCAGCAGATTGTAGTCCCAGCCGATATACTGCTGCGAGAAGTTTGCGTAGATGCCCTCGGTCGGACGCTTCGTATCGTCCAGCGTGTTGTACGTCAGCGAATAGCCGACCCACGCCTTGTTGAAGGTGTCCTCAAAGCCGGCCACGTGGCCAGGGTTGAACACATCGGTCCACGGTGCCTCGCCATCCTTGAGCACCTTCTGCTCGATACCGGTGAACACCGAGGCGCTCAGGTCGGTCGTGATCGGCGCACCGAAGCGGATCTGGCCGCCGGTCGAAACCGTGCCGTAGGTGTTCTTGTCGGTCTCTTCGACGATGCGGTGATAGACATCCACACCGGACGACAGACGGAGGCCCATGAAGCGGGGCTCGGTGAACGAGAAGTCGTAGCTCTGGCCAGACTCCGAAGCACTCACCGCGGCGCGGACATACTGACCACGGCCAAGGAAGTTGCGCTCGGTGACCGACACTTCGCCCAACAGGCCAGCGCTCGAGTCATAGCCGGCCGTCAGGCCATAGTCGCCCGTGGATTGCTCCTCGACGGTGATGTTGATCACCACCTTGTCGGGCGCACTGCCCTGCTGCATGTCGAACGCAACGGTCTTGAAGAAGCCGAGGCCTTCGATGCGGTTCTTGCCGCGCTGCACCATCGAACGATTGAAGGGGTCGCCTTCACCGAAATCCAGCTCGCGACGGATAACGGCGTCGCGGGTCTTGGTGTTGCCGCTGATGTTGATGCGCTCGACATAGATGCGGGCGCCCTCATCGACCAGGTAGGTGACATTGAAGGTGCTGTTGGCAACATCGCGATCGACGCGCGGACGAACGTCAGCAAAGGAATAGCCCTGAGCGGTCGCCTCGAACGCCAGGTCTTCCTGCGTTTTCTGCAGGTCGGCCAGCGAATAGGTGCCGCCCTTGCCGGTGCGGATCGCGCCGGTCATGGCATCGGGGTTGAGACCCGGGATCGAGGTTTCGACACCGATCTGACCGAAGCGATAGCGCTCGCCCTCGGAGATGGTGAAGTTCACGAAATACGCATTGCGCGACGCGTCGTACTCGCCGACGGCCGACGTCACCTGCGCATCCGGGTAACCGTGGTTCATGTAGTAGAGCTCGATCAGGCCGCGGTCGACCGACAGCAGGTCTTCGCTGTACGTGTCGTCGCGGAACAGCCAGCTCAACAGGCTCGTCTCATGGGTCCGGATGATGGACTTGAGCGTGCCCGAGCTGATCGAGTTGTTGCCGGTGAAGTTGATCGCCGCGATACCGGTGCGCTGGCCTTCGTTGACCACGAAGGTGATGCGTGCGCGACCGCTCTCGGACTGTTCCACGCGCGGCGTCACCGTCACGCCCATGTAGCCCTTGCCGACATAGGCCAGCCGGATCGACTCCGCGTCGGCTGCAAGGCCGGCCTCGGTGAAGCTCCCCTGCTCCGCAACGTTGACCATCGCGAGCAGCTGAGCGTCGGAGAAGCCGCTGTTGCCCTCGAACAGCACCGCCGAGATGAGGCGTTGCTGCTGAGCCTGGGCCGCATCGACCCCGATGAATGTACCGCTGACGCCTGCGAGCGGCGCCGCCACGAGGGCGAGCGCTACAAAAACACCGCGCATCAGCTTTTTCGGGTTCGTCATGATTCTTGTTGCCTCGTGCGACCTATGCCGGGAATCGCCATGCACAGCGTCCCCAGCTAACTCCATCAAAAGCTTTTACTGGAATTTTAACCACGGACAAGCCGCGACCGGCTTCGAGGTTAGCGAAAGATTGGCCCTCGTGCATTCCTGCAACACCTAGAAAACTAAGCTTATCCAAGGGTTAACAGGAGTGTAGGGGCATTCGAGCAAATGCGTCGGAGGCGCGGCGACAATGTGTTCGCCGCCTGGCGTCACCATCCCAGATGGATTCGCTCAGAACAGATCGTTGATCAGCGTGAACACCATCAGCGTGAACACGATGGCCAGCCCGAACCGATAGCCGATCTCCTGGACCCTCTGGCTCAGCGGCTTCCCTCGCGCCGCCTCGACCAGGTAGTAAGCCAGATGACCACCGTCGAGCATGGGGATCGGCAGCAGGTTGAAGATGCCGATATTCAACGACAGCAGCGCCATCAGATTGATCAACGCGACAATTCCGAGACTTGCGACCTCGCCCGAGACCTTGGCCACCTTCACCGGCCCACCGAGCTGCTCGACATCGCCTCGACCGACAAAGAAATCGCCGAGGAACGCCACCGTACGGTCGACGATGAAGCGAACTTCCTCCAAGGTCATGCCGATCGCCTCAACCGGACCCGGCCGGTAAAGCACGACGTCCGACTGGTCGATGTTCTTGGTGACGCCGAGCCGCCCGATCCGATGCGAGTTGCCGAACCGATCGGTCGTTGAGACAGCCTGCGGCACCGCCGTAATGGTCCCGGTCTGTCCGGCACGCTCGAAGGTGATCGAAACCTGCCGCTCCGGAGCGGTGGCGATAAGGCGCTGGAAATCCTCGAAGCCGCGGACTTCGTAGCCGTCTACCGACAGGATGCGATCCCCCTCGGCAAGCCCCGCCTGCCCCGCCACGGACTCGACCGGCACAGCGTCCAGCACCGGCGGGATCGTGTACCGCCCGTAGCCAAGCAAGAGTGCATAGAGCACCAGCAGGGTGAAGATGATGTTGGCCACCGGCCCGGCAATGACGACCGAGATTCGCTGCCAGACATTCTTGTTGACGAACAGCTGCCGGCTCAGCTCAGGTCCGACGCGCTCGATGAACGCCTCGTCGGGCATACTGGCGGCGTTCATGTCTCCAACGAAGCGGACATAGCCGCCAAGCGGGATAGCCGAGAGCTTCCAGCGTGTACCGCGCTTGTCGTTGAAGCCGATGAGTTCCGGACCGAAGCCGATCGAGAAGGCCTGGATGGCGATCCCGTTCCAGCGTGCCACCAGGTAGTGCCCCATCTCGTGCACGAACACGATGATGGTGAGGACCGCCAGGAACGGCACCACATACGAGAGCAGCCAGAAAGCAAAGTCCATGTCGTCGGTTCCGAACGCCCCGCAGTTGCCGAGAACCTAGGGGTCGAATGCGTTAAGATTGCGATAGGACCGGGTGTCGCAGCGTCACCAGTTGAGGAAGCCCGACGCCACTGCGCCCAGGCCGCCATGTAGGGCTCCCACGACGCAAAGGAAGATCGAGCTGAGCGTCAGGCTGTCGAGCCGGTCCATCAGGCCGCCATGCCCCGGGATGATGTCGCCGGAATCCTTGATCCGGAAGCGCCGCTTGATGGCGCTCTCGGCGAGGTCCCCCACCTGCCCCAGGATGCTGAGCGTGGCGCACAGCGCCAGCCCGATCCACCATGGCGATTGCGGCGCCACCAGCAGCCAGACCACCAGCCCCACCAGCGTGCCCAGCGCGAAGCCGCCGATGGCGCCCGACCAGGTCTTGGAGGGCGAGATATCCGGCGCGAGCTTTTCGCCGCCGACCTGCCGGCCGGTGAAATAGGCTCCGGTGTCGGTCGCCCAGATCACGCAGCCGAGCAGCAGGCCGGCCCACAGGCCGCTGTCGAACACGCCGGGCTGGTTCCAGGTCGCCTCGCCGCGGATGGTCAGCAAGGCGACGATGACGATGCCGTAAAATACCACGCCGCCGATCCGCCACAGCCGCGTATCCGCGCTGCCGAACGCCGCGACGATTGCGGCGGCCGCAACCGCGGCGAGCGAAGCAAGCGGCCCGAGGGCCGGGTAGATGAGGGCAGCAATGACCAGCAAGCCGATCAGCGCGCCGCCGACCGTGGTCAGCGGCTTCAGCGTCACCATCCGTTCCCACTCGCGATAGCAGCCGGCGAACACCACCGCGACCAGCGCCGCAAAGACGTAGGAGCCGAAATAGAGACCCACGCCGGCCATGAGGAGCAGGACGATGGCAGAAGCGATGCGGGGGCCGAGATCCGTCCAGGACCGGCGAGCGAGCGGGTTGAACTGGGGACGCTGGTCCTCCGGTGCGCTCACTGGCTCCTCGACTCGATCCCGCCAAAACGTCGGCTGCGCGAGGAATACTCATCGAGCGCCCTGAGGAAGACCTGCTCGCCGAAATCAGGCCAGTTCTCCTCGACGAACACCAGTTCCGAGTAAGCCCCCTGCCAGAGCAGGAAGTTCGACACCCGCTGCTCGCCGCTGGTACGGATGATCAGGTCGGGGTCCGGGGTGCCGGAGGTGTAGAGCGCCCGCGCGATGGTCTCTTCCGTGATATCCTCAACACGAAGCGTGCCGGCGGCCACGGCCTGGGCGATGGCTTTGGTGGCTTCAGTCAGCTCGGACTTGCCGCCATAGTTGAAGGCGACGATCAGCTCGAGGCCGGTATTGCGCGCGGTCTTGACCTGTACTTCGTCGATCAGCCGCTTCAGCGCCTCATCGAGGCCGGTGCGGGTGCCGATGATCCGCACCCGGACGTTGTTCTGGATCAGCGTCGCCAGGTCCGAAGCGACAAACCGGTGCAACAGCCCGAAGATGAAGTTCACCTCGTCGCGCGGCCGGCTCCAGTTCTCCGACGAGAAACTGAACACCGTCAGGTGCTTGACGCCGTAGCGAATCGACAGGTCGACCAGTCGGCGCAGCGCCTTTACGCCTTCGACATGCCCTTCGGTGCGGACCTTGCCGCGCGCTTTCGCCCAGCGCCCATTGCCATCCATGATAACCGCCAGATGGGCGGGAATCTTGAGGCCAGGCTTCTGGCTGAGCGTCGTGGCGACGGCAGTATCGGCGGACATTGACGCCCTCCAGGGGCAGCGCGTTACAGGTCTAGACTAGACCTGCATGATTTCCTGTTCCTTGACGGCCAGCACGTTGTCGATATCGGCCACGGCGGCATCGGTCGCCTGCTGCACCTGATCGCCCAGCTTGCGGCTGTCGTCCTGGCTGAGGTCACCGTCCTTCTCGAGCTTCTTGAGCAGGTCCATCCCGTCGCGGCGGATATGGCGGACAGCGACACGCGCCTGCTCGGCATAATTATGCGCAACCTTGGTCAAGTCGCGGCGGCGCTCTTCGTTGAGCTCCGGCAGCGGCACGCGTATCACCACGCCTTCGGCGGCGGGGTTCAGCCCGAGGCCCGAGTTGCGGATGGCCTTCTCCACGGCGCTGGCGAGGCTGCGGTCCCACACCTGCACGCTCAGCATGCGGGCCTCGGGGACGGTGACGGTCGCCACCTGGTTGAGCGGCATGCGGCCGCCATAGGCCTCGACCGTTACGGGCTCCAGCAGGCTGGCGCTTGCGCGACCGGTCCTGAGGCCAGCCAGTTCGTCCCGGAGCGAGACGATCGACTTCTGCATCCGGTCCTTGAGTGCGGGCAGCGAGAATGCCTCGGCCATCGTAATACTCCTTAAGATATCCGCGTCTTAGCCGACGCGTGTACTCTTTGCCCGGCCGGCCAGGACGCCTTTGAGGCCTTCCTTGTCGTCGAGCGCGTAAACAATTATCGGCAAGCCGTTGTCGCGGGCAAGCGCGAAGGCCGCCGTATCCATGACGCGCAGGTCCTTGGCGATCACTTCTTCATGGCTGATCGTCTCGAAACGCAGCGCCTTGGGGTTCTTCTTGGGATCTTCAGAATAGACCCCGTCGACCTTGGTGCCCTTGAGTAGCACGTCGCAGCGCAGCTCGATCGCCTTGAGC
>JAEUMC010000481.1 GCA_016793415.1 Devosia sp.
TCTCGGCCTACGCCACCTCGCACCCCTGGGAGGATTTCGCCGAGACCTTCGCGCACTACCTGCACCTCATCGATACCACCGAGATGGCGGCTTCGTTCGGCGTCAACCTCCGCCCCGCGGTCGACAAAACCGGCGAACTCACCGCCCGGCTCGACTACGATCCCTATGGCAGCGCCGACATCGACGAGCTGATCGAGAACTGGGTTCCCCTCGCCTCGCTGCTGAACAACCTCAATCGCGCCGTCGGCCAGCACGACGCCTACCCGTTCGTCCTGACCCCCGAGGTGATCGCCAAGCTCGGCTTCGTCGCCCGGCTGGTGCACGAGGCCGGCGCCGTGCAATGGACCGTCCCGGGCCCCGCGGGACCGATCCCGATCAACGTGCCCACGGGCCCGACGGAGCTGCCGCGCACCTAATCCTCCCCCGCGGGGCGGGGGAGGGGGACCACCCGAAGGGTGGTGGAGGGGGCGGCAATGTGTCAGTTTCCGCCATGCACGACATCACGCTTGTTACCGTTCCGGTGTTCTCCACCCTCGCCAACGCCGGCTTCGCACTGCGCCGCGAGGTCTTCGTCATCGAGCAGCAGATCCCCGAAGCCGAGGAGTTCGACGCCGACGATCTCACGGCCACCCATGTGGTGGCCATTGCCGCCGGCAATGTCGTCGGCACGCTGCGCATCATCTGGACGGATGAGCATGTGAAGCTTGGCCGCGTCGTCGTCTCGCAGCTCTGGCGCGGTCAGGGCATCTCCACCCGCTTGCTCCGCTTCGCCATGGATCTGGCGCGCGACAGGGGCGAGACCCGCTTCTATCTCACCGCTCAGCACGACAAGCTCGGGGTCTATGAAAAGCTCGGTTTCGTCGCCTTCGGCGAACCGTTCGACGATGGCTCGGGCATCCTCCACCTCAAGATGAAGACTTACTGAGCCCTTGCCGGATTAATTCAATCTTTACCGGTTAACCCGGCAAGCCGGGCGCCGCCGTCAATTCTCCGCTACCTTGCTGGACGTGGGGCGCTTCGCCGCCCCGACAGAACGCTGGGAGGCGTGGAAGGCCGGACCTCGGGAAACGGGGCCGGCCTTTGATTTTGCTCGAGCACGCCCCGTCCACCGGCGTCGTCCCCGCGAAGGCGGGGATCCAGTGGGATCTCGCAGCCTCAGCGGGTGCTCAAGCATCCCACTGGGTTCCCGCCTTCGCGGGAATGACCTCCGTGGTGGACCGAAATCACGGAACACAACGGCTCAATCGCGCCCTAACCCAGCCGCCTCACCCAGGCCGAAACCTCGTCGCCGCTGCTCATATCCGCCTGGACGATCCCGTCCACCATGAAGCTCGGCGATACGTGGATGCCGTTCTGCCGCGCATAGCGGGCGTCCCAGCGGGTGGATTTGTCGAGCTGCGGTTCGTCGAACGCCGCCATCAGTTCGAGCCCGGTATAGGCCTCGATCCGCCGGATCAGGTCGTTCGGCGTCGCATCGCGGTTCGGCCCGGTGGCATGGCGGTCGAACTCGAATTCCTCGCGATGCTCGTACACCGCCTGCATCACCCGTCTGGCGGCCGCCTTGCCCGCAGGCAGGCTCGCCGCGGCGTAGATCGCCCGCACGATCACCGGCGAGAACATGTGCCACGGCTGCGAGTGGAGCCGGATCTTCACCGTCAGCTTGTCCTCGCCCATCGCCTCCAGCAGGTGCTCGAGCTTGCCGAATGCCTTGCCCGAATAGGGGCAGGTTGGCTCGAGGAATACCTCGAGCACCCTCGGCCCATGCCCCCACACCAGCGGATCGACCCGGAATTCAGCCACGGCAATACCTCTCGTTTGAAACTTGAACAGCAGGCTACCCGGCCCGCAGCCCCGGCCTATCGGACATTGGTTGAAGTTCGCGCCCGTTCGGAACGCTCACGGGGGGATGACGTTGTGCATGCATCGGGCCGTGCGGCGCGCCACAGCCAAGCGATGCGCCACACGGCCTTGTTCATGACAGGCACGAACGAGAGGACGTTACAATGTTCCGCACCCTTCTGACCACCACGGCGCTCGCCGCGCTGCTGACGGCTGGCGCCGTGGCCCAGGATGCCGCAGCCCCGGCAACGACCGAGGCCCCTGCCGCCGCGGCGCCCGCTACCACTGAAGCCGCGCCGGCCGAACCGCTGGATACATCCATCCTGGCCTCCGGCTACACCGTCACCGACAAGGATAACCTTGCCACCGAAATCATCGGCAAGCAGGTCTATTCCTCCACCGCCGCGGATGCCGAGCATATCGGCGACGTGAACAACCTGGTGATCGGCGAAAGCGGCGAGATCGCCGCCGTGATCATCGGCGTCGGCGGCTTCCTCGGCATCGGCGAAAAGAACGTCGCGGTGAACTATGCCGAGCTCGAATGGGTCACCGCCGAGGATGGCAGCGAACGCTTCGTGCTGCCGACCACCAAGGAGGCGCTGGAGACGGCGCCGAGCTTTGAAACCACCGACGAAGGCGCTGCTCCGGCCGCCGATGCCAACGCTCCGGCCACAGCGCCGGCCGACAACGCTGCTCCGGCCGACCAGCCGGCCGATGCCATGGCCCCGGCAGCTGAGACCGCTCCGGCCGCTACGCCTGCCGCCGGGCCGATCGACCGCGCCACACTCACCGACGCCCCGCTGACCGCTGAAGAGCTGATCGGCACCAATGCCTATGGCCCGGGCGACGAGCACCTGGGCGCCATCGGCGACGTGATCCTGGGCGCTGACGGCAAGGCCGTCAACGCCGTGATCATCGATTTCGGTGGCTTCCTCGGCATCGGCACCAAGCCGGTAGCCGTCGCGATCGAGAACCTGCGCTTCGCCACCAATGCGAACGGCGACAAGTTCCTCTTCCTCAACGTGACCCGCGACCAGCTCGACAAGGCGGTGGCCTACAACAAGGACACCTGGGAGGCCGAGCGCGACACGCAACTGCTGAAGACCGATCCGCAGCAGTAATCCTGCGACCAAGCACGAAAGGCCCGCTCAGGCGGGCCTTTTCATCGTTTGCCGGCGGACTGCCTCAGCGACGGATGTGCCTGAGACGGCCGATCTCGTCGTATTCCGCCTGCTCGGACTTGGCTTCGGCCGCAGCCTCGCGGCCGTGCTCGCGCTGATCCAGCAGCTCGACCTTCTTCAAATCTTCGACTGCCTCGGCCAGCGCATCCTGCGCCGCTTCGAGATTGCCCTTCATGTCGTTGGCCGAGGCCAGCAGGTTGTCCCTGCGGGCGATCGCTGCCTTGGCGAAGGTGGAATAGGCGAAATGCGCGATATCCGAGATGCCGGTCTTCTGCTGCTCGATTTCGATCTGCTGGTCGAGTTCGGCGGCCATCCGCTCGAAATCGGCGATCATCATCTCGATCTGCGTAACCTGGCGGCGCTTCTCGTCGACCTGAAACTTCTTAAGCCGGATCAGGCTCTCGCTGCGCGACTTCATGACTTGTACTCCTTACACCTCAAGTCATTCACTTCACTGACGCAGATTGCTCGCCCACCTTGTCCAGGATCGCCTCCAGCATGACATAGCCGTCGGCAATCGAGGTGCGCTCTTCCCGCTGCTGGCTCAGAAACGCCTCCAGCGCCGGGTTGATCGCGATGGCACGGTCCACGCCTGGATCCGATCCCTTCCGGTATGCCCCCAGCCGGATCAGTTCCTCCATGTCGGCAAAAGTCGACATGAGCTCCCGCGCCTTCTGCAGGGTGGGCCGCACATTGGCCGGCACGCACCCAGGCATGGTTCGCGAGATAGACCGGAGCACATTGACCGCCGGATAGCGTCCCCGCTCGGCGATCGAGCGCTCCATCACTATGTGCCCATCGAGAATGCCGCGAACGGCGTCCGCAATGGGCTCATTGTGATCGTCACCTTCCACCAAAACGGTAAATAGACCGGTAATGGAGCCCGATTCAGCAAGGCCCGGCCCTGCTCGCTCCAGCAACCTGGGAAGTTCGGTGAAAACCGTCGGTGGGTAGCCCTTGGCGGTCGGCGGCTCGCCGATGGCGAGGCCGATCTCGCGCTGCGCCTGGGCGAAGCGGGTGAGGCTGTCCATCATGCACAGCACGCGCTTGCCCTGGTCGCGGAAATACTCCGAAAGCGTCAGCGTCAGGTAGGCTGCCTGTCGCCGCATCAGCGCCGCCTCGTCGGACGTGGCGACCACCACCACCGCCTGCTGGATGCCGACCTCGCCCAGATAGTCGGTGACGAATTCCTGCACCTCGCGACCACGCTCGCCGATCAGCCCGATGACCGCGACGTCGACCTGGGCATTGCGCGCCAGCATGCTCATCAGCACCGACTTGCCGACGCCCGAGCCGGCAAAGATCCCCATGCGCTGGCCCTCGCACATGGTGGTGAAGGTGTTGAGCGTCCTGACCCCCATGTCGAGCGGATCGCCCACCCGCATCCGTTCATGCGCCGGCAGCGGTACCTGGCGCAGCGGATAGGGCGTGGCCCCCGGCAGCAGCGGCCCCTTGCCGTCGATCGGCTCGCCATCGGCGTTGATCACCCGCCCCAGCCAGTGCTCGGAGGGCTGCACGGCCCCATCATGACTCTTGAACAGCGCCCGGCAGCCCAGCCGCACCCCGTTCAGCGCCCCGAACGGCAGGCACAGCGCATGGCCGTCGCGAAAGCCGATGATCTCGGCGCCCAGCACGCCGCCATTGGTGGTTTCGATCGCGACGCGCCCGCCGACGCGCAACTCGCGCACCGGCCCGACCACTTCGATCAAGAGGCCCTGCACGGTTTTGACGCGCCCGAAGACTTCCACGTCCTCGATGGCGTCAATTGCGGCTTTCAGGGACTGCATCGGCCTCTTTCAGGGTACCCGAATCGCTCGCTGACCAAAGTAACCGAACGTTAAGCAAAAAGCGTTAACCATGGGGTCCTACCCCCACATCCGCCTGGCGCGCCATGAGCCGCTTTCCGAGCCCTCAAAGGCCCCAAATCCTTGAGTCGGCAGAGTCGATTGAAGGGCTTTCTTAACCTAATTTCTTAAGTCGGTTAGGTGCGATTTCTGTAGCATTTTCAACGATTTAACATATCACTAACGGGAGACCCATTGCATCTTGCGGATCAGAATTAAACTTTGTTAACTAATTGCGCTTAGGTTTGGGTCATATCCAGTAGGGTTCGGTTAAGGGTGAACGCGCAGAGCGCCTCATCCATGGTTCCAGCAGGGAACGGTTTAAGGGGATTGACGGCATGCGTGTACTCTTGATCGAGGACGACAGCGCGACAGCGCAGAGCATCGAGCTGATGCTCAAATCAGAGAGTTTCAACGTATATACGACGGACCTCGGCGAAGAGGGCGTCGACCTAGGCAAGCTCTACGACTACGACATCATCCTGCTGGATCTGAACCTTCCCGACATGTCGGGCTACGAAGTGCTGCGCACCCTGCGCGTGGCCAAGGTGCAGACCCCGATCCTGATCCTGTCTGGTCTTGCCGGCATCGAAGACAAGGTGCGCGGTCTCGGCTTCGGCGCTGACGACTACATGACCAAACCGTTCCACAAGGACGAGCTGGTTGCCCGCATCCACGCCATCGTCCGTCGCTCCAAGGGCCATGCGCAGTCGGTCATCTCCACCGGCGACCTGACCGTGAACCTCGACACCAAGACCGTCGAAGTCCAGTCGGCCCGCGTGCACCTGACCGGCAAGGAATACCAGATGCTGGAGCTGCTCTCGCTCCGCAAGGGCACCACCCTCACCAAGGAAATGTTCCTCAACCACCTCTATGGCGGCATGGACGAGCCCGAGCTGAAGATCATCGACGTCTTCATCTGCAAGCTCAGGAAGAAGCTCTCGGTCGCCACCGGCGGCAAGAACTACATCGAGACCGTCTGGGGCCGCGGCTACGTGCTGCGCGAGCCCGACGAGAACGACAGCTTCGCGGAATCGAGCGTCGCCTGATTCAGTCCTGCATTGCGGCAGACCTGGGGAACCCCGTACCGGAAGGTGCGGGGTTTTCGCTATTTGGGGTCGCTGAACTCTGCGCGCACCCGACGCTCCTGGTGCATCCGCTCGTGCAGGATGGATACCACACCAACGTCACCGTCCTGCAACCGTCGCCAGTACACGAAGTGATGTTCGTACCGGATGAAGAAGCCTTGCACCCCAAACGACGCCGGTACGACGCGCGACCTGGTCCTGCCGTCGGCAAGCCCCTCGATCGCCTCGAAGAGACCGGTCAGGTAGCGCTCTGCCTGCTCTTCGCCCCAGCGATCAGCGGGAACCTATAGATCTCATCAAAGCGGACCGACGCCGTTTCGAGGATGATGACTGCCATCTACTGGCGCCGGTTCCGCGCCAAGACTTCTTCGAGTGTTACTCGAACGAACGCGCTGTCGGGAGCTGAGAACGCCAGCTGCAGCTCGGCCTTCAGCTTCTCGAACGCCTCGTTGTCAACCCGTTCCTTGTCGCGCCTGATCAGGTCGCGCACATACTCGCTGACGTTCTCATAGGACCCCGTCTCGCTCACGTTCGACGCGACGAACTCGCTGAGCTCTCCGCTGATCCGCACCGTCATCGTCGTTGTTCGGGCCATGTCGCTCTCCATCGGCGTCTTCAAGATACGCAATATCGAATACGATTCAAGGCTGACGCAGTAACTGGCTCGCGCTGGCGACCGACGGGCCCTTGAGCGGCTGGTCGGCCAATGGCAGCCTCAAGCCATGAACGTCATCAGATGGATAGCGCCAGACCCAACGGCCGTCGCGGCGACCCTAGCCGGCATCGGCGTCGCCGTTGATCCCGCCGAAATCACGCTTCTCGGGCGCGACCACCGCTTCGCGGCCCGCCTGCCCGGCCACCGCATCGCCTGGTTCCCCACCGATCTGCATGGTCGGCAGCGCCTCACGCGCGAGGCCCGCGCCCTCGCCCTTATCCAGCGCCACTGCCGCTTCGGGGCGCCACGCCTCATCCACCAGTCGGCGGCCGGCTGGCAGCTGCGCGCCGAGGTCCCCGGCACCGCCGATCCGTTCGCGGTCTACCACCGGGTCCGCGATGACCATCACTTCGCGGCGACGCTGGGAGGCAATCTGGGCCGCCTGCTCGCCGACCAGCACCTGAGCATTCCACCGCGCGAACTGGGCGACTGGCTGCTGGCGCGCCCCAGCTGGCCACCACCGCAATCGCAGATCGCAACCGACCTGCCGCGCGTCACCGACGATCGCGACCTGGTCGATCGCGCCCTGGCGCTGCTGGCCCGATGTGAGGCGACGGAGGCCGCCATCACCGATCGAGTCCTCGCCCATACCGATTTCGGCTTCCACACCATGGTGGT
>JAEUMC010000495.1 GCA_016793415.1 Devosia sp.
AGCTTGGGCATCGCCAACGCGTAGAGTGGACGCAGCAACAATCGCCTGATAGCCAATCGTCACTGGGTCGAGTCTTTGTCTTGGTGAGAAATGCCGATCGCGAGCAAACGGGGCACTGGCAGCCTGGCCGCGCTGGAACAGAAACTCCTGCAAAGTAACAAACGCCTGGCGATCGCGGCGCGCGTCGGCGGGTTGGGTGCCTGGGACTACGATATCAAGCGCGATCTCATGGCCTGCGACGAGCGCTGGTATGAGATCATGGGCCGGGATCCCAGCGGCGAGCGGATCAACAAGATTGCCAAATTTCGGGAGGTGATCCACCCGGAAGACCGGGACACTGCGACCGAAGTGGACCGCACGGCTCGCGCACTGCTGGACAACGACGACGACTATTTCATCCAGTTTCGGATTATCCGGCCCGATGGCGAGGTGCGTTGGGTCAGATCTGCCGCCTGCATTTTTGGTGACGATGCTGGCTTGCCCGCGCGCGCGGTCGGCTATGTGTTCGACATTACCGAACAGCGGAAAGCCGAGCAGGCCTTAAGAGAGAGGAATGCTGCTCTCCAGGAGGAGAACCTGCTCCTCAAGCACCAGGCGATGGTTGACCCGGTCACCAATATCGCCAACCGTCGAAGGCTCGACATCGAGTTGAAGCGCGCCTGCCAGCACGCGATCACAACCGGAACCAGCCTGACGGTGGCAATGATCAGGGCTGATAATTTCCGGCTCTACAACGACCACTACGGAAGGCAGCGCGGTGACCAGGCCCTCGCGGCGATCGCCGAGGCCATCGCCTCAGCGGCCTGGCGGCCCTACGACCTGGCGGCACGTTTCGGAGGGGCCGAATTCGTTGTCCTGTTGCCGCAATCGGCGGCGCCCGAAGCTGTGATGCAGCGCATTTCAGACGCCGTTGCATCGCTGATGCTGCCGCATGGCGCCTCCCCCGACTCCGACTACCTGACGGTCAGTTGCGCCTTCTACACCTCCGCGGTTCCATCTGAACTGAAACCGTCATTCATGCTGCTCGCCGCCGGCCGACAACTCGAACGAACGTAACCGGCTCGCGTCTGCTCCGTAGAGGGCACAATTGCCCGCCCTCTCACGGCGCCTTGCCGCGCGAACGCTGCACCCAGGCGATGGCCAGCCCCCTTGCCTGCTCGATCTCGGCCGGGCTCATCCGCGCCGTCAGAGTGTCGAGGTCCTTGACCGCGATCGGCAGGCCGTACTGGGCGGCGAGGCTGGTCCACATATAGGCCATGACATTGTCCTGGCCGACGCCGTAACCGTTACGATACATGGCCCCCAGCCCGTATTGCCCATAGACATCGCCCTGGTTGGCCGCCAGCGAGTACCAGAACACCGCCTGCTGGTCGTCCTGCGGCACGCCCTGGCCGTGGTCGTAGAGCATGGCCAGGTTCGCCTGCGCCGCCGCATAGCCCTGATCGGCCGCCAGCTTGAACCACTTTGCCGCTTCGACATCGTCGGGGGCGACGCCGCGCCCGCTGTGGTAGGAGATGCCGACATTGAACTGCGCCGGGGCGTAGCCCTGCCCGGCCGCCAGTTCGAACAGCCGCACGGCTTCCGTCTCGTCACGGGCGACCCCGTGACCCTCGAAATACATACTGCCCAAGTTGAACTGCGCTGCCGCGTAGCCTTGCTCGGCCGCCAGACGGACCCATTTCAGGGCTTCGGTGAAATCCTGCGCGACGCCGCTGCCGCTGAGGTGCAGCAGTCCGAGCGCCAGCTGGGCATAGGCGTCGCCCTGCTCGGCGGCGAGCCGGAACCATTTGGCCGCCTCGACGCGGTCCTGCGGCACGCCCTCGCCACCGTCCTTGAGGATGGCGCCCAGGTTGTAGCGCGCATCGGTACGGCCCTGCTCCGCCGCCAGCCGGTACCATTTGACCGCCTCGGCCGGGTTTCTCGCGACCCCGAGGCCGGCATCGTAGAGGTAGCCCAGATTATGCTGCGCCTCAGCATCGCCCTTGGCCGCGGCGAGACCGAGCCACCGCATCGCTTCGGCCGCATCCTGGGCGACCCCCTTGCCGGTCGCATACATGAACCCGACCGTCACCTGCGCCCGCACGCTGCCCGCCGCCGCAGCGGGCTGCAATTCCCGCAGTGCCGCTTCGAACTCGCCCCGCTGATAGGCGAGCATCCCCTCCGCCTCACCTGCCGCCGCTCCGCCCGCGAGCAGGCCGAGCAAGAAGATCGGCAGGGCGAGACGTCTGGCGAGTGGCATGCCCACCGCCTCAGTCGCGCGGACTGAGCGAGGCAGCCGGCTTGTCGCGCTCCAGCACGTAGAAACCGCCGGCCGCGAGGTCGGGCCATTCGCTGCGGGTCCCATCCGGCCAGACCACCGCGACGCTCGCCATGGTCGCGTCGCCGAGGCCGAAATGCACCCAGCCGAGCTGGCCGCCGGCATGGCCGCCGCCCACTGTGAGCTCCCGACGCATCGTGGCGTCCCCACGCTTCACCTCGATCCAGCCGCCGATCGCATCTTCGTTGGGCGCCGGTTGCCTCGCTTCAAGCTCGATCCAGTTGCCGCCGCCTTCCGCCCCGGTGTTGCGCCAGACCTGCGCGCCGGTGCGGCGGTTGACCACCACCAGGTCGAGCAGCCCGTCCATGTTGAAATCCACCAAAGCCGCACCGCGGGAATTGCCGTTATTGGCAATGCCCGCCTTGTCGCCCACTTCGACGAATTTGCCGTCCGCCCCTTGCAGCAGCAGGTTGTTCGGATCGTGCATGGCGAAATCGGGCATCTGGTCGACATTGCCCTTGGCGACGAACAGATCGACGAGGCCGTCATTGTTGACGTCGTCGAACTGCGCGTGCCAGGCCGTGCTCGGCCTGAGGTCGTCGCCGGTATAGGGTCGGTGCGCCGTCACCCCCCTGGCATAGGCGACATCCTTATAGTCCGGCTTCGGTCCCGGCGCCGCCAGCGTCTGCAGCTTGTTGTCGGCCATGCTGGTGAGGAAATACTCGGGGTAGCCGTCGCTATCGAGATCGTAGCTGGCGATCCCCATGCCCCAGATGCGCAGCACCTTCCAGCCATCGGCGAGGGTCATGAGCTTCGGCGCTTCGCCGGGCAGGATGCGCCACATCTGCTCCTGGCCGCCCTCGTAATACTCGCGGTCGTTGGAGACGCGCAGGCTCGGGGTCCCCGACTTGTCCCAGTCGGTGAACAGCATCGAGAGCGCGCAGAAGCTCGGCTTCAGCGGCAAGGGCGGTGCGAACCTGCCGCCTTCGCCCGGCCGGTGCAGCCAGTTGTCGGTGCACGAGCCCCAGGGCGACAGATCCTCGTTGCGGTCGATATAGTTGCCCACCGCGATGGTCGGCCAGCTCGAGCCGTGCTCGAAGGTCAGCGCCGCCGAAGCGGTCCAGGCGTCGCCGCCGTCAAACCCCCAGGCCTCATTGGCCCGCTCGAACTTGCAGGCGCCCAGCCCGCGCATCACCAGGTTTTCGCCGACCCTGAGCACCAGCAGGTCGGTGATGCCGTCGCTGTCGATATCGGCCGGGTAGAAACCGCCGATACTGTCGAGCTCGAGCCCGCTCGCTTCGGGCGCAAAGGTCAGGCTACCGCCCTGCTTGCTGGTGTTGACGTAGAGCTGGGCCTTCGAAGCGCCGCCCGGCAGCGCGATGTCGGCATAGCTGTCACCATTGCAATCGAAGGCCGCGACGCCGCCGCCGACGATGTAGAACCAGTCGCCGTCATAACTGGTGGTGATGCCGGAACCCGCGGTTTCATCGACGAACACCGGCACTGCCGGCGTCTGCGCCAGCCCGGGCTGCGCGAAGCCCGCTCCGGCAAGAACCAGGGCAACAGCGAGTTTTTGCGTGGTGCGCATGGCTCTACTTCCTCGTCTTGAGCGCGATGGTGTAGGCCGCGATGCAGCGGCCCTGCACCAATCCATCCTCGATGGCGGAGCGGAAATGGATGCCGCCATAGAGCCGCGAGATCCCGGCCTCCTCGGCCGCTTCATGGAAGCTCGTGTATTGGCGCGGGTTCCGGCCATCGGGCGAGCCGGTCTTGTCCTCGAAGGCATAGTTCTCGCCGAAGAACGCCGTCATCACCGCGTCCATGGCGCCCGACACGGTGCTGTGTCCGCTCGGATATTCGGGGAATGGCGGGGTGTTGAGGATCGGCTCCCATTTCGGATCGATCACCTTCTTGATGTAGGTGATCGGCCGCACCAGGTTGTAGGCGAATTTGGCATTCCAGCAGCCGACGAATGCGTCGGACATGGCAATCCCCATCCGGGCCAGGAGGTCGACATTCTCGTCGAGCGGCAGGTCGGCCCGCTCGGCGACCTGCAGGGCGATCGACACCCAGTGCCCCGGCGGGGTCATCGACAGCATCGGATCGTCCGACCAGAACCGGGCGATGGCCGTCTGTTCCGGGGTGGCGTTCTTCACCGTCAGGTAGACCTCGTCGGCCTCCTTGTAGAAGTCCGAACCGGGTTCGATGCTGTAGCTGGGGTTGCCCGGCGTCGGGCAGGTCGCGCCGTCGGGGGTGGCAAAGGTGCGGTTGTTGCCCCATTGCGGCAGCAGCGGCAGCTGCTGCTGCCGGATCAGGTTGGTCGGCACCCACTTGCCGTCGCCCTTGGGCAGCTCGTACTCGTAGGGAAAGCCCATATTCAGCACGGTGGCGCCGCCATCGCCCTGCGACCAGGCAAAGATCGCCGCCGCCACGGCCTTGCCGAAGGCCTCGCTGCGCACCACCACATCCTCAGGCACGCCCTCGACCGCCAGAGCGCGCCATTTGCTCTGCGCCCGGTTGATCGCCCGCTGCCCGGTCGGCCCGGTATTGCCGAAATAGAAGACGATGGCGTCCGACATGGCGGCGCTGATCACCACCGTTTCGTCGTAGCTCGCCCCCGCTTCGCGCTGCGGCAACTGCTCGAGCCCGTGCAACTGGCCGACCAGCGACACCAGCTTGTCCGAACCTCCCACCGCCGCTTCGAAGGCGGTGATCCCCAGATAGGCAAAGGACCGGCTGGCGACCGGCGGCGAATAGGTCGCCGTATGCCGCACCAGCTCGTTCATCAGGGTATACCAGTCCCTGAGAATGGCGCCCGGCGCCGGTCGCGCTTCGGCGAGCGCTCCCAGGCTCGTCGCACACCACAACAGCACCGCCACGCAAAACGCGGCAAGCCGGTGACCTCGCATGATTCCCCCCAAAGTTCCGGGCCGGCTTTCCCTCGCCGTACCGTCCTCCTGTGCGTTCTATTTCAACTGGCAAGTGCCAATCGGTCAATGCCTTCGCCGAAAGTCGGGATTGACGGAAAGCTGCATAAATATCCGCAGGCAGCGGGATGCAGATTGACTTGCCCCGGAGCCTGATGCAGCGTTCGTGTGCGTACCTCACAGGCAAATCGACACATAAGCTGCGGAACGACGGCGTGGTTTGTCTGGTCAGTGGTCGCAAAGTGCGCCGAGAGTTCCGCACGGAGTCTGGGAGGGCTCTGCAATGAAATTCAAGATTCTCACGCTGCTTGCCGGCGCTGTGCTGATCAGCGCCAGTTCCACCGCCGTCATGGCTGCGGGCAAGACCATTGCCGTATCGTGGAAGACCTTCCAGGAAGAGCGCTGGAAGACCGACGAGGCGGCGATCAAGAAAGTGGTCGAAGCCGCCGGCGACACCTACCTGTCGACCGATGCACAGGGTTCGGCGCAGAAGCAGGCCGCCGACATCGAAAGCCTGATCTCGCAGAAGCCGGACGTGATCCTGGTGGTTGCCTACGACTCCGACGCCATCCTGCCCTCGATCCAGAAGATCAGCGACGCCGGCATCAAGTCGATCGCCTACGACGTGCAGTTCGAGGATCCGAACGCCCTCTACATCACCTTCGACAATGTCGGCGTCGGCCGCATCATGGCTCAGGAAACCCTCAAGGTGAAACCCGAGGGCCGCTACGCCTTCATCAAGGGCGACAAGGGCGATCCGAACGCCACCTTCCTGTTCCAGGGGATGCAGGAAGTGCTCAAGGATGCCCTCGCCAGCGGCAAGGTCACCAATGTCTGCGAAACCTTCACCGATGGCTGGAAGCCGGACAATGCCCAGAAGAACATGGAGCAGTGCCTGACCTCCACCAATAACGGCGTCGATGCGGTGCTGTCCGAGAACGACGGCATGGCGTCGGGCGTCGTTGCCGCCCTCGATGCGCAGGGCATGGCCGGTTCGGTTCCGGTCACCGGCCAGGACGGCGACCTCGCCGCCATCAACCGCGTGGCGCTCGGCACCCAGCTGGTGTCGATCTGGAAGAACTCGATCGACCTGGGCACCACCGCCGCCAACGCGGCGATCGCGCTCGCCGACGGCACCGACCCGACGGCGATCCCGGGCGTCGCCAAGTTCTCGGGCGGCAAGAACGGCGTCGAGATGAATGCCATCCTGCTCGCGCCGACCCCGATCACCAAGGACAACATCCAGGTGGCGATCGATGCCGGCCACATCACCAAGGAGCAGGCCTGCGCCGGCGTCGCTGCCGGCACGGTCCCGGCCTGCAACTGATCGGTCGGACCTGACCTGAAACCTAACGGCCGCGTCGCCTCATCGGTGGCGCGGCCTTCTCGTTCGGCGCCATGCGAAGGGACGCCGGCATTTCCGGCGGGGCCAGGCCTCGCTGACGGCGGCCAAACCGATCGGCTGGAGGATGGGGCATGACTGAGCAATCGAACACCGGTGGCCCCGCGGCCAGCAATGAAGGCTTGCTGACGCGGTTGATCCGCGCCGCCGAGATCGACACCCGCATGCTCGGCATGCTGGCCGCCATGCTGGTGATCTGGGTCGGCTTCGACGTCATCAGCTCGATCCTTCGGCCCGGTGGCGGCGGCCTGTTCGGCGGCTCCTTCCTCACCTCGCGCAACCTCTGGATCCTGCTGGTCCAGACCTCGGTGATCGCCGTAATGACCACCGGCATGGTGCTGGTCATCGTCCTGCGCCAGATCGACCTCAGCGTCGGCTCGATGCTGTCCATCGTCGCGGTGGCGACCGGCGTGCTGCAGGTGTTCGAGCTGGGGCCGATACTCGGCGTCGGCCATCCCGCCATCTGGATCGTCGCGGTGGTCTTCGCCATCCTGCTCGGCGCCGCCATCGGCGCCTTCAACGGCGTGCTGATCGCCTATGGCCAGATCCCGAGCTTCATCGTCACGCTGGGCGGGCTGATCGCCTTCAGCGGCGCCGCCTTCCTCATCGCCAGCGGCGTCACCGTCGCGCCGATGGACAAGACCTTCAAGCTGATCGGCGGAAACGGTCCGGCGGCCTCGATCGGTCCGGTGTGGAGCTGGGCGCTGGCCGCCGTCGCCTGCATCGGCATCGGCCTTGCGGTGGTCGCCGGCCGCCGGCGCCGGCTGACCTTCAACTTCAAGCCCAAACCCGTCTGGGCCGAAATCCTCAGCGTCGTCG
>JAEUMC010000505.1 GCA_016793415.1 Devosia sp.
AGGCGCCGTGGCGGGCCTGCGTGCTCGGGCTCCGCGACTACGTCAAGAAGAATGGCTTCAAGTCGGTAGTGCTCGGCCTTTCCGGCGGTATCGACAGCGCGGTGGTGGCGGCGATGGCGGTCGACGCCATTGGCGCAGAGAACGTCCACTGCCTGATGCTGCCCTACCGCTACACCTCGGAGGAGAGCCTTGCCGACGCCCGCGACTGCGCGCAGCGGCTGGGCGTTCGCTATGACGTCGTCTCGATCGGCGATCCGGTGGAAGCTGCGCTCAACGAGCTGCAGCCGGTATTCGGCAACCGCCCGCAGGATCTGACCGAGGAGAACATCCAGTCGCGCATGCGCGGGGTCTACCTGATGGCGGTCTCCAACAAGCTCGGCTCGCTCCTCCTCACGACCGGCAACAAGTCCGAGATGGCCGTCGGTTACGCCACCATCTACGGCGACATGAATGGCGGCTTCAACCCGATCAAGGACATGCTGAAGATGCGTGTCTATGAGCTGGCCGACTGGCGCAACAGGCACCGCCCGGCCGATTGTCTCGGTCCCGATGGGTTGGTGATCACCCAGAACATCATCGACAAGGCCCCTTCGGCCGAGCTCCGCCCCAACCAGACCGACCAGGACTCGCTGCCGCCGTACCCGATCCTCGACGAGATTCTCGTCGGGCTGGTCGAGCTCGAGCTCAGCGTCGCCGAAGTGGTGCAGCGCGGCGAGGGGCGCTTCGACCGCGCCCTGGTCAAGCGTATCGAGAAGCTGCTGAACATCGCAGAATACAAGCGCCGGCAGTCCGCCCCGGGCGTGAAGATCTCCCGCAAGGCTTTCGGGCTGGGCCGCCGCTACCCGATCACCAACGGCTATCGCGACGAGAATCTGATCGCCGAGCCGATCGGGCGGCTGGACAGCAAGGGTCTGGAATGACCACCGTCCGCTACGCCCCGTCGCCGACCGGCCGCCTGCACCTCGGCAACGCCCGCCCGGCGCTGATGAACTGGCTGTTCGCCAAGTCCACCGGCGGCCGCTATATCCTGCGTCTCGACGATACCGACATCGCCCGCTCCACCGAGGCGTTCGCCGAAGGCATTCACACCGACCTGAACTGGCTCGGCATCACACCCGACCTCAGGGTCCGCCAATCCGATCGCACTGCGCTCTACGATACGGCGCGCGACAGGCTGATCGCCGCCGGCCGCCTCTATCCGGCCTACGAGACGGAGGAGGAGCTCGACAGCAAGCGTGCTCGCGCCCGTCTGCTCGGTCGTCCGCCGGTCTACGACCGGGCCGCTCTGCAGCTCACGCCGGAGCAGAAGGCGAAATACGAAGCCGAGGGGCGCAGGCCGCATTGGCGCTTCAGGCTGGATGGCCGCCCGGTCGAGTTCATCGACCTGATCAAGGGGCCGCAGACGGTCAACACCGCCTCGATGTCCGATCCGGTGCTGGTGCGCGCCGACGGCTCCTACCTCTACACGCTGCCCTCGGTGGTGGACGACATCGAGCTGGGCATCAGCCACGTGATCCGTGGCGAGGACCATGTCAGCAATACCGGCACGCAGATCGAGATTTTCGAGGCGCTGGGTGGCAAGGTCCCGGCCTTCGCCCATCACAACCTGCTGACCGGCGCCGAAGGCGAAGGGTTGTCCAAGCGCCTCGGCTCGTTGTCGCTCGAGGAGCTGCGGGAGGCTGGATTCGAGCCGATGGCTGTCGCGATGGCGGCGGTGCTCACCGGCACCAGCCTGCCGCTCGAGCCCTATCCGGATCTCACGGCGCTTGGCCAGGTGTTCACGCTGGATGCCGTTTCGCACGGTTCTGCTCGTTTCGATCCGGCCGAACTTGCGAGCCTCAACGCCCGGATCCTGCATCAGATGCCATTCGAGACCGCGCGTTCCCGCCTCGCGCCGCTGGGTCTCGCATCCGAGGCACTATGGCTGGCGTTGCGCGGCAATCTCGCGGTGTTCTCCGATATCGTCGACCTGGCGACCCTTGTCTCGGGTCCGGTCATGCCGGTGATCGCCGAAGAGGATCGAGCGTTTCTCAGCCAGGCGAGAGAATTGCTGCCGCCCGAGCCCTGGGACGAAACGACCTGGTCGAAATGGACCGAGGCGCTCAAGGCCGCGACCGGCCGCAAGGGCAGGCCCCTGTTTCACCCGCTGCGCCTGGCTGTTACCGGCCGGGAGCAGGGGCCCGAACTCAAATCCCTGCTGCCGCTTGTGGGGCGTACGGCGTGTCTGGCCCGACTACCCTGACCCGTTTGTCGCCGAACTGAACGATCCGCCCGGGCTGGTTGGCTGCCGCCGGCGCGACGACGGCGACTACCGGCTTGGGTGTCTCGCCCGGCGCGGCCGGCCGCGGGCGCGGCAGTGGGATGTCGACGAACTGCGTCAGTTCGGCCACCTGGGTCGGGGCGACGGTCGGCGAGATGCGGCGTCCGTCCCGCAGCGGCAGCGGGAACGTCGCTCCGCGGAACGTCACCATGGCTCGGGTCCCGCCGGTCGGTAACTCGGCGAGGGTGATAGCGCCCTGGTCCTGCGTCGAGGTGCACTTGCTGGTGGTGTCGAACTCGGTGCGGAACTTGAACGCGTTGGGCAAGGACGAATAGGGCTCGCCCCACTCGTTGACCATCTGCTCGGGCTCCTGCCCCGGATTGTCGTAATAGTAGAGGTCGACGTCCAATCCGGGACACATCGCCCGGCACTGCTGCGCGTCGTTGGCGACATAGTCGACCAGGGTCGAATAGCTGATCGGCCACCAGAACCCGTCGGTCTTGCGCACGCACAATGTCCGCACCGTGTGATAGTCGCCGTAGGGGTTGAACTCTTCGCCGCGGATGCCGCCGGCGCCGTCGTCGCCATCGGTGAACACGCCGAACAGCCGCTCGAACAGGTTGCCGCGATCGCCGCGATCGACGTTCACGCGCGAGCGGCCATCGCAATCGAAGCGTGCCATTTCCTGCAGGATCGCCTCGCGCTGCTGCGCCACGGCCTCGCCGGTACTGACACTCTGCGACAATTGCTGCACTTCCTCGCGGCCGCGCAGCACTTCACGCGCCAGCGCCCGGCATTCGGGGCTGAGCCGCCGGCCGGCTTTGGCATCGTCGTTGCAGCCCTGGCGCACATAAGCGCTTTCGGAACGCTGGACTTCGCGCTGCAGGCGTTTCAGCGCGCCGCCCTGAGAATTCTGGAAGTCGGAGTTCCGGTCGAGCGAGCGCAATGTCGCCTGCAGGCGCGCGCAGCTGTCGGCCTGCGCGTAGGCCGTCGACACATCGATCAGCAACCCGGCCCACGCCACCAGGAACAGCAGGGCGAAGCGGAGGAGGGCGGCCGCGCGCAGATTGGTAGTCAGTTCGAACCGGATCGTGTGGCCCTCCGCCAGAGCGCTTCAGGAAAAGCTGTCAGACTTTTCTGGTTCGGAAGCGCGAAAACCAAAGACTTGCTTAGTCGGCCAATACGCCCAAAGCGAGACGCCGCCCGTGAGATTCGTCACAAGCAATAGCACAGCACGGGCGCCGGTTAACGCCTCGTGACGGTGGCTGCAACGTCGCGTGACGGTGGTAACGCAGGCGTGACCGAGCCGGCTGGTGCTAGCTGGGGCCGACCGACGCCGGCGCCGCGAGACCGCTCGCCACCGGGGTGGAGTCTCGGCGAATGGGGCAACAGCAGGGCCGTTCGCGTCCATTCTTTGTTTTTCTGCAGTAGCCCGGCCCAGCTTATGTGCTTAGGTGCGCTGCATCGCGCCTTGTCGCTGGAGTACCACCTTGCAAGCTCGTCTCGCTTCCGCCGCCCTCGCTGGGATGCTCGCCCTTTCCCTGGCTCCCACGGCGCAGGCGCAAACCCCCGCCGACTTCACCAAGTTCACCGAGACCTGCCTCGCCGCCCAGGCGTTCCTGTTGGGCGAAGTCCCCGAGGGCGTCGACGCGTCGCTGATCCTGACCCCGCTTTGCGGTTGCCTGACCGGCGCCTTCAAGGACATGCCGCAGAAGGATGTCGACATCCTCGCGGCAGACCTGCGCGGCGAAGGTACCGACGAGCTGCACGCCGCCCACGGCAGCTACGAGAAGGTGACAGAACTCGCCCGCGAGGGCCTGACCACCTGTTTCGCCAGCCCCGAGGTGACCGCGGCGATGCAGACCACGATGCCGCCGTCTGCCGCGCCGGCACCCGCCGATCCGGCTGCACCGGCGGCCCCGCAATAATCGATCGGTCGGGGGCGCTTCGGCGCCCCTTGCTTTTTGTCGGCGCTGCGGTCAGATTGCGCGCCATGAAAACCGGCACCGCGAACTGCATTACCGGCTGCATTATTATCCGCTAAGCATTGCTGGCGGCGCGGTTTTCTTCATCCTCTGATCTGTAGTCCCGAAGAACCCGTCCGCGAGCGTCTCATCGTGCGCGAGGAACTCTGACTTTGGGCGACATCACTCTGAAGCTCCACAACACGCTGACCCGGGCGAAGGAGGATTTTGTCCCCATCGATCCCGATAACGTCCGCATGTATGTGTGCGGGCCGACGGTTTACGACTACGCCCATATCGGCAATGCCCGCCCGGTAATCGTCTTCGATCTGCTGTACCGGCTGCTGCGCCACATCTACGGCGCCGAGCACGTCACCTACGCCCGCAACATCACGGACGTTGACGACAAGATCAACGCCCGGGCCGTCCGCGACTATCCCGGACTGCCGCTCAACGAGGCGATCCGCAAGGTTACCGAGAAGACCGCCAGCCAGTACTTCAAGGATGTCGCGGCTCTGGGAACCCTGGAGCCTGATCATCAGCCGCGCGCCACCGATTTCATTCCGGAGATGCAGTCGCTGATCTCGACGCTGATCGGCAGCCGGCATGCCTACGAGGCAGCCGGCGAGGTGCTGTTCGATGTCGGCTCGATGCCCGACTACGGCAAGCTGAGCGGCCGTAACCTCGAGGACAACCTGGCCGGCGCGCGCATCGCCGTCGATGCACACAAGAAGAACCCCGCCGATTTCGTCCTGTGGAAGCAGTCGAGCGCCGAAGAGCCGGGCTGGGACAGCCCGTGGGGCAGGGGGCGCCCGGGCTGGCACATCGAGTGCTCGGCGATGAGCGAGCGCTACCTCGGCCAGGTGTTCGATATCCATGCCGGCGGCCTCGACCTGATCTTTCCGCACCACGAAAACGAGATCGCCCAGTCGCGCTGCGCCCACGGTACGCCTGTCATGGCCAACTACTGGCTGCATAACGGCTTCCTGCAGGTCGAAGGGCAGAAGATGTCGAAGTCGCTCGGCAACTTCATCACCATCTCGGAACTGCTGGAGACCGACAGGTTCGGCGGCCGCAAGTGGCCCGGCGAAGTGCTGCGTCTCGCCATGCTGATGACCCACTACCGCGAGCCGATCGACTTCTCGGTCAA
>JAEUMC010000552.1 GCA_016793415.1 Devosia sp.
ATCGGAATAGAGGTACTCCATCCAGAGCTTGGCGGCGTTCGGATGCGGCGCGAAAGCCGAGATCGCCTGGATGTAGACGCCGGCGACGACGCTGTCGGACGGCACGACCACTTCGGCCTTGGGGTTACCGGCAAAGCCATCGCGCCAGGCGAGAGCATTGTAGTCCCACGCCACCACGATCGGGGTGGTGCCCTGGGCGGTCGAGGCGGCCTAGCCGATCACCGGAACGAAGATGCCCGAGTGGTTGAGCTCGGCGAAGTAGGCGAGGCCGGCATCTGCAGCCGCCTTGGCGTCGGTCGCACCGGTCGAGAGGCCGGCGCCGTAGACGCCCTGGATGGCCTGGTTGGCGGCGCGCGGATCACCCGCGAGCGCCACGGCATTAGCGTAGTCGGCCGCCTTGAGGTCGGCCCACGAAGTCGGGACCTTGGAGACGAGGTCGGTGTTCACGAGGAACGACAGCACGCCGTAATAATCGCCGTACCAGTAGCCTTCAGCGTCCTTGGCCGAATCCGGGATCGTGTCCCAGGTCGAGACCTTGTACGGCTGGATCAGGCCTTCGGCCTTGGCCGAGGGCCCGAAGCTGAGGCCGACGTCGATCACGTCGGGGGCCTGCGGGCCGGTATTGCCCTTGTTGGCCTTGATCGCTTCGATCTCGTCGGCCGAGCCGGCATCCGGGTTCAGCTCGTTGACGGTGATGCCCGGATACTTGGCCTTGAAGGCGTCGATGATGGCGCCGTAGCCGCACCAGTCGTGCGGCAGGGCGATGGTGGTCAGCTGGCCCTCGGCCTTGGCGGCTTCGTAAAGGGCGGCAAGGTCGGTCTGCGCCGAGACGGTGAAGGTCGAAGCGGCGAGGGCCGCGACCGAAACCGAAGCGACGAGCGCATTCTTGAAGATCATTCTCAAGTCTCCCTGGAATTTTGGCTTCTTGTCCTGACTCGGGAGGAGCCCCTAAAGCCGCGCTTCACCTATTTTGGCCGTATGACAGCCACGTGACACCCCCAAGGTGCCGTAGTGGAATCCGGGCAATCGGCAGCCCCGATAAAGTCAGGCGGCGCAGGCGATACAGCGTTCGGACCCCCTCCGAAGCCAATTGTGACAATTGTGACAGTGCCCGTTTTGCTTGGACGAGTCGAGATGGGCGGAGGAACTGCAGTTTAGAGCCGTTCCAAGCTGGGTCGATATTTCTTGAAGCGGACTATCCACTTTGATAGGCCGCGCTCAGCAACGGGCCGGAACCGGCCTGCTCCAGGAGATTTCCGCAATGAAGATCAGCACGCTTGCCCTTTCGATCGGCATGGCGGCGATGGGCGCCGGCGTCGCAAATGCAGCCGAACCCAATGCCGACGCCATCCTCAAGACCTACGCCGATATCGCGCTCGCCGGTTATGAGGACGCGCTGATTACGGCGAAGGCGCTCGATGCAGCGACCGACGCACTGATCGCCAACCCGAGCGAGGAAACCCTGGCCGCGGCGCGCGATGCCTGGAAGGCCTCGCGTCCGTCCTACCAGCAGACCGAAGCGTTCCGCTTCGGCAACCCGATTGTCGACGAGTGGGAAGGGCGGGTGAACGCCTGGCCGCTGGACGAGGGCCTGATCGACTATGTCGATGCCTCCTACGGCACCGAGAGCGACGAGAACGGGCTCTACACCGCCAACATCATCGCCAACTCCAAGATCACCATCGACGGTACCGAGGTCGACGCGGCCGAGATCACCCCGGCGTTTCTGCAGGATACCCTGCAGGAAGCCGGCGGCATCGAAGCCAATGTCGCCACCGGCTACCACGCCATCGAATTCCTGCTCTGGGGGCAGGATCTGCACGGCACGGAAGCGGGTGCCGGCGAGCGGCCGTTTACCGACTATTCGACCGAGGCGAACGCCAAGCGGCGCGGCCAGTATCTCGACGCGGCGACCGATCTCCTCGTCACCGATCTCGAGGAAATGGTCGCCAACTGGCAGGAAGGCGGCGCGGCCCGCACGGCATTGGCCGGGCAGGGGCTCGCCACCATCCTCACCGGCATGGGCTCGCTGTCGTTCGGCGAGCTGGCCGGCGAGCGCATGAAGCTCGGCCTGTTGCTGCATGATCCGGAGGAGGAGCACGACTGCTTCTCGGACAATACCTACATCTCGCACCTCAACGACGCGATCGGCATCCAGAACGTCTATCTGGGCAAGTACACCCGGGTCGACGGTTCGGTGGTCGAGGGCCCGTCGATCTCCGAACTGATCGCGTCGAAGGATGCCGCCGTCGATACCGAACTCAAGGCGCAGCTGGCCGACACCATCGTCAAGATGGAAGCGATGAAGACCCGCGGCGATACGATCGAAAAGTACGACCAGATGATCGCCGAGGGGAATGTTGAAGGTAACGCGGTTGTGCAGGCGGCCATCGATGGCCTGATTGCCCAGACCCGTGGTATCGAGCGCGCCGTGGCGCTGCTGGAGCTCGGCGACACCGTGACCATCGAGCAGTCGGACAGCCTGACCAACCCGGACGCCGTGTTCCAGTAGTCGAGCCCTAGTCGGGCTTGGGTTTTCCAAAGCTTTATCGGCATCGCGGGTTGCCAGAATCCGCGCTGCTGCATTTGATCCCGGTCCATGGCCGGGAAGCCTAGAGTGCGAGACATGCACAAGCGCTTGACCGCGTTCCTGGTCATAATCCTCATCGCGGGTCTCGCCGTCGCTGACGATGGCGGGACCCGCTCGGATCTGACGCCCAAGGACCTGAAGCGGGTCCAGCGCGTCACCGCGCCGACCAGCGACTTCTCCAAGCCCGAGAATTTCGAGCAGCTGCCCGGCGGCGCCGGCACGATCAAGAAGCGCGTCAACCAGGACATCTTC
>JAEUMC010000582.1 GCA_016793415.1 Devosia sp.
GAAGATGGTCGGGCGGGCGCGGACCATGATCTATGCCGACATCTACCAGCAGCCCGGCCCGGACGAGAACCCGCACGCCGGCGAGATCAAGCTGATCGACAGCCTCGCTGTCGACGACGTGGTGGTCTGCGCCTGTGGCACTTCGGGGCGGATTGCTCCGTGGGGCGGTTTGCTCAGCACCGCGTCCAAAGTGCGCGGCGCGGCCGGTGCGCTGATGGATGGCCTGGTCCGCGACATTGCCGAGATCCGGGCCTTGAGCTTTCCGGTGTTCCATGGCGGGATCGGGCCGCTCGACAGCAAGGGGCGGGCCCGCGTCATCGATACCGACGTCACCGTGCAATGCGGCGGCGTGAACATTGCGCCGGGCGACATCGTGTTCGGCGACGGCGATGGCGTCGTCGTGGTGCCCCGCGCCATCGAGGCTCAGGTGGTCGCTGCGGCGACCGAGCGGCTCAAGGGCGAGAACAAGACCAAAGCCGCATTGCTGGCCGGCCGCAGCCTCGCCGAAGTGTACGAAGAATTCGGCGTCTTGTGAGGGCACCATGATCGTCGATTGTCACGTCAATATCTGGAATCCCGAGCATGTCCGCCCGCTGCTGACCACCGGTACCGCCACCTCGCGGCCCGGTTCGGTCAGCCAGCGCGCCGACGCCGACACCGTCTACAAGGCGATGTCGGAGGTCGACAAAGCCATCATCTTCTCGCTGCGCTACGGCGACAGCGCCGGCATCGACGGCGATGACGAGGTGACGGCGGCCGCGGTGAAGAAATATCCCGACAAGTTCGTCGGCTTTGCCGCCATGGATCCGCGCCGGCCCGACTACATGGACCTCCTGGTGCACGCCATCGACGATCTCGGCCTCAAGGGCGTCAAGTTCGGGCCGATCTACAACGGCGTGTCGCTGCTCGATCCCCGGATGGTGCCGGTCTACGAGTTCTGCGTGAAGCGCAACATCCCGCTGACCATGCATATGGGCACGACCTTCGCCGAGAACGCGCCGATCGAGTATGGCCGGCCGCTGGATGTCGACACGATCGCGGCGCGCTACCCCGACCTCAAGATGATCATGGCCCACATGGCGCACCCCTGGGCCGAGGAGTGCATCGTCGTCATCAGGAAGCGCCCCAATGTCTATGCCGAGGTGTCGGCGCTGTTCTACCGGCCGTGGCAATTCTGGAACATGCTGGTGACCGCACAGGAATACCGGGTGAACGACCGCAACAAGATATTCTGGGGCACCGACTTCCCCTTCGCCGAGGTGCGGGAATCGATCGACGGGCTCAGGGCCATCAACGAGCAGGTCGAGGGCACCAAGCTCCCCCGGATCAGCCAGACGACGATCGACTCGATCCTACATTCGAACCCGTTCGAGCATTGGTGGCACGGCGGTTTCACCTCGTGACCCGTAGCTGAAGAGACCAAGATGAAAATCACCGAAGTCGAGCCGATCCTGTTGCGCGGGACTGCCGCCTATGGGGCAGGGGCCAGTGGCGCCGAGGCCACCGACAATGGCGACTGGCAGTTGCTGATCCGCGTCGCCACCGACGAGGGCCTCACCGGCTGGTCAGATGTGGAAACGCTGGCGCCGGCGGCGGTCAGCATCATTGCCGGCGAGGGCATGGCGACGGTCGGCTTCCAGACGCTGGGGAGCCTCTTGATCGGCGAGAACCCGCTCGATGTCGAACGGCTATGGGACAAGCTCTATGTCGGCAGCGCCTATTACGGTCGGCGCGGCATTGCGATGCACTGCATCTCGGCGCTCGACAACTGCCTGTGGTCGATCCGGGCGCAGGCCGCCGGCATGCCGCTGGCGGAACTGCTGGGCGGCAGACGCCGCA
>JAEUMC010000594.1 GCA_016793415.1 Devosia sp.
GCACCGGTTCCTTCAACTGTTTGAAGGTCTTGTCGCCACTCATGACGATGGTGGGAACGCGGATCGAACGGGCGACCTCGGTGGGGAAGCCGTAGCCCTCCATCACCGCGGTATCGTGCGGCAGGCTCAGAGCATTGTGCAGCATCGCCTTCCAGTGCGGGTTGAACCACATCATCGGCATCATGAAGGCGGGCATGCCGATCATCTTGACCATGAAATACTTGGCGAGATCGGGCCGCCGATCTTCGCGCACCAGGCGCTCGACTTCGGCCTGGTAGCCCGCCGGCATCGGCTTGCCGCCGGGAACATCGGTGAAGGGCGGCTCGAAGATGGCGAGGCGATCGACCGGCAGGCCACGGGCGGTGGCGAACAGCGCCAGCGCGGCGCCCGACGAGGTGCCGTAGAGGCTGGCCGAGCCGCCGGCGATGTCGATCAGTGCGGCAAGATCCTCGTATTCGCGATCCGGCGAGTAGTCGGTCGAGACGTCGCTGTCACCGCGGCTGCGTCGGTCGTAGTTGTAGACGGTGAAGTGCGGGGCGAGCAGCGGCGCGAGCTTGGGCATCGGGCCCATATTGCGGCCGCACCAGGCGCCATCGATCAGGATGACGGCAGGGCCGGAGCCGCGCACATCGTAGGCAATCCTGGTGCCGTCGCGAGAGGTAAAGGTGTTCATGACGCTTACTCCTGCTGGAACGCCGCGGTGGCGCTGAGGGTGAAAAGGTAGAGGTCGAGCTTGTCGCTGCCTTCGGAAACGGTAGCGGCAAAGCCGCGGCCGATGGCTGCATCGCGGGCGGCGAGCGAGGTGAAGCGGACGATTATGTGGACGCTGGTGAGGCGGCTCGTTTCGGTGAGGGTCATTTCGGTGACCATCTCGGCGGGCGGCAGTTCGTCGCCGAAGCGGTAGCCCTGTGGCGCATCGCGCCAGACCAGGCGCTCCACCGGCGAAACCTCAAGATAGGTGCTGGTGTAGCCATACTCGTTGCCCGAGGCGAAGCGCATCACCTGACGCCAGGCGCCACCGACGCGCAGGTCGACTTCGCTCACCGGATTGGTGGCGCCTTTCGGCCCCCAGAAATGCACCAGGTGGCGCGGCTCGGTGTAGCAGCGCCAGACCAGGGCGCGCGGCGCTTCGAAGCTGCGGGCGATCAGGATGACCGGATCGTTGGCCGGCGTGGTGACGGCGGAGGTCTTGGTCGGCGCGGTGCCGGTGAGTTCGACGCAGTCCATTTCTCAACCCTTCAGTTGATAACTTATTGGTTGAATACACCTCGCAAAGAGGGTTGTCAACCGATCGGTTAAGGAAACTGTCAGACGGGTGGGCTAGCGCATGTTAGGAGCGCTGAGAGGCCGGCGGACCTAGACCTGGTCGGCGGGGAGAAGCGCGGCCGAAATCAGCTTGATCGAACGAAGGCGGTTGTCCGGATCGGTGGGGCCCATCGGCACGGCGTCGGGGAAACGCAGCTCGAGCTCGAGCTTGCCATCGGCGGGGGCAACCAAGGGAAGCGCGAACCGCTGCGGCGCGGGCGCGTTGAGCGATACCGTATCGAGCAGCGTGCCGTTGGCGACGATCTCGACGCGCTGCGGGACGATCGCACCAGCCTTCTGAATCGCAACCATCGCCAGTTGCAGCGTCAGCGCCGTGGCAGGTTCGGCATAGACGAAGCGGAGGCGAGCGCTGGTGCCGACAGCGTGGTTGCCGTCGCCGGTCGGGCCCTCGAGACCACAGACCCGGATCAGCTTGGCGGCGTCCTTATCCTCGGGGGTAAAGCGAACGGTCGTGCCGAGCTTGTAGCTGCCGCTCACCGGCTGGTTGAGGCAGGTGGTGGTCTTGTCGATGTAGTAAGCGCGGTAATCCGGCGGCACGTTGGGGTGCAGCATCAGCCAGACGACGCCGAGTTCGAACAGCGCGACGATGCCGCAGAGCAGGTAGGCGCCGAGGCGGAGCGTGCTAGACAAGGCTCAAATACCCCGTCAGCCAGCCGATGGTGGTGAAATAGCCGCCGGCGAGCAGGCCGAGCAGCGCCACGGCGAACAGCCAGCGGCGACTGGCCAGCAGTTCGGTGAGCATCAGCGGCATCGGCGCCAGCGCCGCGGTGAAGCGCAGCACCGAGGCCATGCCGGCGAACAGCGGCAGGGTCAGGCAGATCAGCGAATAGACCGCCATGCCGTAGCGCTTCTTCACCAGCAGGACGATCGACAGGGCGTAGCCGACGATGACCGCGACGGCGAGTTGCTGCGACGGCGTCGGAACCCACCCCTCCCTGGGGAAACTGGTGAGGGCGTTCCACACGAACACCGGGGGCAACCCCGAAGGACGCGACCAGGCGCGCTGCACGTGGCTGAAGGCGAGGGCATCGCCGATATGGAAGTGAAGGTACGCCATGTAGGCGAAGAGGCCGAGCGGGGCGATGAACAGCGCCAACAGCAGTTCGGGCCGCTTCAGCACCGCAGGGATGAAATCGCGCCAATTGCCGCCATTGGCGCGGTGGGCCTGCCAGATCTCGATCAGGATGGCAAAGACGATGAACACCCCGACGATGCGGGTGGCCGAGAGCAACGCGGCGAACAGGCCGGCAAGCAGGAACTGCCGCTTCTGCAGGGCGGCGAAGACGCAAAGCGTCAGAAACAGGAACAGCACCTCGGTATAGAAGGTGGTGAGCCAGATCGAGAACGGGCCCGCTACGAGGAAGGCCGAGAACAGGGTGTAGGCGCGCAGGTCCTTGCCGAGCAACGGCCAGGCGACGCGGGCCGAGGCGATGCAGAGCATGATCGACAACCCGGTGGCGGCGACAATCGTCTGCAGCCCGGTCAGCGTGCGCACGATCGCGACGAGGATCGGGTAAAGCGGGAAGAAGGCCCAGTTGCCGGCATTGATCATCGTCGGCACCGGAAACGGATCGTAGCCGGTCTGCGACAGTTTCACGTACCAGGAGCAATCCCACCGGCACATGCCCTGCGCGAAACTTGCGATCGAGGCATCTGGAACCGTCGCGGCATAGGCCAGGTAACGGATCGCCAGCCCGGCGATGGCCAGGGCCAGCGGGATGAGGATCAGGACGAGGCCAAGCGGCAGGGTTCGTGGGGGACGCAGTGCGACGGCGTCGCTCATTCAAGGATTCCGGGTGCGGAAACAGCCAGAACTCGTAACGCATTGCGGCGAAATCATATCCATTCCGCCGGTGCATAGCTCCTATGCGACAACTTTCGGCGCTCAACGGCGTTGCGGAATTCGTGTTTGGTGTCCCGATCCCTCCATAGCGATAGTGCATGTTTTCTGTTCCTCACCATCGGCTCGATCGGCGAGCCTTTCTCCGAGCCGCTGCTGCCACCGCGGCGCTCCTCACCACCACCTCCCTCACCCGCGTCGCCATCGCTCAGGAGAGCCAGGCCGAAGCGTTCGACTATGAGGTGCTGACCGAGCGCATGCGCGCGAGGGCGGCCGAGCCGTTCAACGCGGCGGTGCCTGAACTGCCCAAGCTGTTCGCAGGCCTCGACTATGACGGCTATCGCAAGATCCAGTTCGACGGGCAGCACGCCCGCTGGATCGACAACAATTCGGGTTTCCAGGTGCACGCCTTCCCGATGGGTTGGCTGTTCAAGGAGCCGGTGGGGGTGTTCGAAGTGGTCGACGGCGAAGCAACGCCGTTCGGCTTCTCCAATGCCGACTTCATGTTCTACGACAAGGCGATGGGCGAGGAAGCCGCCGCCGAGGCGTTCCCGGGCATTGCCGGTGTGCGCATCAACTACCCGGTGAACGTCGCCGACAAGATGGACGAGCTGGTCTCGTTCCTCGGTTCGAGCTACTTCCGGGCGCTGGGACGGAACAATATCTACGGGCTCAGTGCCCGCGGCCTCGCCATCAACTCGTGGCAATCGAGCCCGGAAGAGTTCCCGCGTTTCTCGGCGTTCTGGCTGGAGCGCCCGAGCGAGGGCAAACCGCTGGTCGCCTATGCCAGCCTCGAGGGCCCGAGCGTTACCGGCGCCTACCGCTTCGAGATCACCCCGGCGAGCGACGCCGCGCAGGAGACGGTGATCGACATCACGTCGCGGCTGTTCTTCCGCGCCGATATCGGCGAGATCGGCATCGCGCCGCTCACCTCGATGTTCCTGTTCGCCGAGACCAACCGCTCGAGCTTCGACGACTACCGGCCGCAGGTGCATGACAGCAACGGGCTGATCGTCGAGCGGGATGGCGGCGAGGTGTTCTGGCGGCCGCTCAACAACACTCCGGGGATCGGCAACTCCTACCTGTGGGAGAACAATCCGCGGGCGTTCGGCCTCTACCAGCGCGACCGCAGCTTCGAGACCTACCAGGATGCCGGCGCCCATTACGAGCGCCGCCCTTCGGCGCGGGTCGAGCCGGTGGGCGACTGGGGCCAGGGCAGCGTGCGGCTGATCGAGGCGCCGTCGCGGCTCGAGGCAGAAGACAATATCGTCGCATTCTGGATTCCGTCGGAGCCGATCAAGGCCGGCGATACGCGCGAATTCCACTACCGGCTGATCTGGGGCGACCTGCTGCCCAAGGACGATGCGCCCCTGGCGCATGTGGTCGAGACCCGCGCCGGGCAGGGCGGCGTGTCGGGCGTCGCCAATGACGCCAAGCTGAGGAAGTTCGTCATCGATTTCGCCGGCGGCGAACTCAGCGCCATGCCGACGGAAGCCAAGCTGGATGTCGTTGCCACCGCCAGCGCCGGCGAGATCGTCTCGACCGCGCTGTCCAAGGTCGAGGCCAACGGGGTGTGGCGGCTGGCGCTCGACGTGCTGATCGAAGGCACCGAGCCGGTCGAACTCAGGGCCAACATCGTCAGCACGGGCCGGACCATCAGCGAGACCTGGCTCTATCAGTGGAGGGCACTGGCATGAAGCACGACCGTTCCGAAGAGTTCTCGGGCGCGCTTCCCGATGCTCCGATGGCCATGCCCAAGCAGGTCCTGGAGCGGCGGCGCAGCTCGCTGCTGCTGACGCTGCGCGCCGCGTTTGCCGCGGCGCTGCCGCGCTTCTGACGGCCTCTCCCATGCCGTCCGCAAGGCCCCGATAGATGGCGAAAGCCCACCTGACCCGAGCCATGGCTTTGGGCGCGGCAGCGCTGCTGAGCCTTGGTGGCGGCTGGCTGTACATGCGCTTTATCGGCAATGACGGCACCAGCCTGCTCGATGTGCTGCGTACGACGCTGTTCACCCTGGTGGGCTTCTGGCTGGTGTGGGGTGGCGTTGCCGGGGTCCTCGGCATCCTCGCGCCGCCCAAGCGGATCGCCCGTGGCACAGGCCGCCCCCGCGGCATGACGGCAATCCTGATGCCGGTCTACAACGAGGATGCGGCGGCCAGCTTCTCGCGCGTCGCGGCGATGAACCGCTCGATCGTGAGCCTGGGGCTCGCCGATCGTTTCCACTTCGCCATCCTGTCGGACACCAACCGAGACGAAGTCGCAGCCGAAGAGATCGTCTGGTTCGAGCAGTTGCTGGCCGAGCCGATGGCCGAGGGACGGGTGTTCTATCGCCGGCGCGAGCGGAACATCGGCAAGAAGGCCGGCAATATCGAGGATTTCATCTCGCGCTCGGGCGGTGCCTACGACTACGCGCTGATCCTCGATGCCGACAGCCTGATGGACGGCGCGACGATCGCCGCGATGGCGAAGCGCCTGGATGACGATCCCCGGCTCGGCCTGCTGCAGACCGTCCCCGAGGTGATCCACGCCCATAGCCTGTTCGGCCGGGTGATGCAGTTCTCGGCGGCCTATCTCTCCCCGTACTTCGCGCGTGGCACCGCGCTGATGCAGGGCGAGGAAGGGCCGTACTGGGGGCACAACGCCATCGTCAGGGTGCCAGCGTTCGCTGCGAGTTGCGGGTTGCCGGTGCTGTCGGGCAAGCCGCCGCATGGCGGGCACATCCTCAGCCACGACTATGTCGAGGCGGCGCTCTTGTCGCGCGCCGGCTGGAAGGTCGAGGTCGACCCCTATCTGGGCGGTTCGTACGAGGAAGGCCCGGAGAACCTGATCGAATATGCCAAGCGCGACCGGCGCTGGTGCCAGGGCAACCTGCAGCACCGCCGTGTACTGGGCGCGCCCGCCCTGAAGGTCTGGAGCCGCTTCACCTTCGTGCAGGGCATCATGGCCTATGCCGCTTCGCCGCTCTGGCTGGCGCTGCTCGCGGCCAGCATCCTCGCCGCGGCGCTGCCGAGCAAGTACTGGTGGCGGGACAACGAGACCGGCATCTGGGTGCTGGCGGTGGCAGTGGCCATCGCGCTGCTGCTGCCGAAATTCCTGATCCTCGCCCGCTCGACGCTGGGCGGCCGCAACAAGGGGTTCGGCGGAACCATCCGGGCCGGGCTCTCGGTGATCGCGGAGATCGTGATTTCGACGCTGCTGGCGCCGATCATGCTGTGCTTCCAGAGCAAGGCGGTGATCGAGATCCTCCTGGGGCTCGATGGCGGCTGGCCGGCGACCAATCGCGATGAGGGCCGGGTAAGCTTCTCGACAGCATTCGCCGCCAGCTGGTGGGTAACGGTAGCCGGTGCCGCCGTACTCGCAATCTCCACTGCCTTCGCCAGCGACCTGGTGCCGTGGCTCTTGCCGGTGGCGCTGCCGGCAATCGGGGCGCCGTTGCTGATCGCGGCAACCTCGCATGGGATTTCGAGCGGCCGGGAGCCGATCCTGTTCACCACCACGAGCGAGACGGCGCCCGCGCCTATCATCATCGAGCAGCAGCGCATCTTCCTGAGCTGGACGCAGCAGGGCCCCGCCCTTGGCGAGCCTGCTGCTGCCGGAACGGCCCAAGTCCATGCCTGAAACGCTTGCCATGCCTGAGACCACTGCCACGCTGAAGCGCGCTCCATTGCTCGAGCGCCTCAAGACTTTTGCCGGCTTCGCCACGGCGGAGGCGAGCCTCGACGCGCCGCGCGCCGGGCGCGACGCCCGGCTCGACATGTTCCGCGGACTGGCGCTGGTGATGATCTTCATCAACCACGTGCCGGGGACCTTCTACGAGAACCTGACCAGCCGCAATTTCGGCTTTTCGGATGCGGCGGAAGCCTTCGTCTTCATGTCCGGGCTAGCCGCCGGGCTCGCCTATTCCGGGCGTTTCGTCAGCGGGCCGCTGTGGCCGGCGATCGCCAAGGTGTGGGCCCGGGCGCGCCAGCTGTATTTCGTGCACCTGAGCATCACCATGATCGCGCTCGCGATCTTTGCCGGCGCGGCCTGGTGGTTCGGCCTCGACGAGGTGCTGGAAAAGAACAACATCGCGGCAATCTTCGGCTTCCCGCTGCAGACCATGATCGGGCTGCCGCTGCTGACGCATCAGCTCGGCTATCTCAACATCCTGCCGCTCTACATGACGCTGCTGCTGGCAACGCCGCTGGTGATCGTACTCGGCTTGCGCTGGCCGGTGCAAACCATGCTTGGCTCGATCCTCGTCTGGGCGCTGGCCGGGCAGTTCCGCATCAACCTGCCGAACTTCCCCACCCAGGGTGGTTGGTTCTTCAACCCGTTCTCGTGGCAGATCCTGTTCGTCATCGGACTGTTGTCCGGCATGGCGATGAAGCAGGGGCGGCGCTTCGTGCCGAAGAGCCCGGTGCTGTTCGGGCTCGCCGCAGCGTTCCTGCTGTTCGTGCTGCTGTGGATGAAGGTGCCGCCGCTTGGCGACCTCGGTCGGCAGGGGCTGGGGTTCCTCAGCAAACTCGGACTGCCGTTCTACGTCACCTGGTTCGACAAGACCTTCCTCGCCCTGCCCCGGCTGCTGCATGCGCTGGCGCTGTTCTATGTCGTGGCC
>JAEUMC010000673.1 GCA_016793415.1 Devosia sp.
AGTGAACCTGCTCACCGAGGATTCGCAGAGCATCGGGCTGCTGCGCGAGGCGCTGAACAAGAACCCGGCCGCGGTGAAACTGCTCGCCGACAACAAGATCAAGGTCGACCAGGTGGTCGATATCGTCGATATCGGCGGCAACGTGCAGCTCTATATCCAGTGACCCATCGCGGACGCCGCCACTGGCGGCGTCCACCCGCCTCCGATCCCGTTCGGCCTGCCGCGGCACCTCGCCCCTCGACAGCTCCTGCCATTCCGCCTATATCGCGCGCCCCGCTGCCGGCTTCCCGCGGCAGCTTTTTGGCACAGCTGTGGAGCTCAGAATGGCGCGAACCCATTGCGGCATGGATTTCGGCACTTCCAACTCCACCCTGGCGGCAGCCGGCGGCAACCTGCCACCGCGGCTGTTGCCGCTCGAGGACGGCAAACCCACAATTCCCTCGGCGATCTTCTTCTCGTTCGAGGAAGACCGGACGTTTTTCGGCCGGCAGGCGGTGAGCGAGTATGTCACCGGCGCCGACGGGCGGCTGATGCGCTCGATCAAAAGCGTGCTCGGGACATCCTTGTTCAACGACACCACGCGGGTGAAGCGCGACGCGCTGAAATTCTCCGAGATCCTCGGCCGCTTCATCGCCGAGCTCAAGCGTCGCTCCGAGGCCTCGCTCGGCCACGAGATCGAAGACATCGTCTGCGGCCGCCCGGTGCGTTTCGTCGACGATGACGACAAGGCCGATGCCGAGGCCCAGCGCCAGCTCGAGGGCGCGGTCAAGGCACAGGGCTTCCGCCACATCGAATTCCAGTTCGAGCCGATCGCGGCAGCGCTCGACTACGAACAGCAGGTGCTGGGTGAAGAGCTGGGGCTGGTCGCCGATATCGGCGGCGGCACCTCGGATTTCACGGTGATCCGGCTGTCGCCCGAACGAGCGCGGCGGGCCGACCGCAAGAAGGACATTCTGGCGACGGCCGGCGTCCATATCGGCGGCACCGATTTCGACCGTCTGCTGTCGCTCAAGAAGGTGATGCCGCTGATGGGCTATGGCACCGAGACGGCAGACGGCAAGCGCCCCCTGCCCTCGGCGCCCTACTACGATCTCGCCACCTGGCACCGCATCAACCGGCTCTACAACCAGAAGACGCTGCTCGAGCTGCACTCGACCTGGCAGGAAGCCCAGTTCCCCGATCTGGTGAGCATGCTGATCGCCCTGGTGGAAGATCGGCAGGGGCATCGGCTGGCCGGTCGGGTGGAAGAAGCCAAGATCGCGCTCAGCGAAGCGCCGCAGACCGAGTTCCGCTTCGTGACGCGCGACGTGAAGCTCGAAACCCCGATCAGCGTCGAGGAGCTGCATGCGGCGCTCGACAACGCCACCGCATCGATCGCCGCGGCGATCGGCAGGACCTTGACTGCCGCGGGTGTGCCGGCCTCGCGGATCGATACGCTGATCCTCACCGGCGGCTCGACCCGGGTCCCGGCGGTCGGCAACATGCTGAGGGCCCTGTTCCCCGCGGCCAAGGCGGTGGAGACCGACGCCTTCGGCAGCGTCGGGCTCGGCCTCGCCCTCGATGCGCTGCGGCGGTTCAGCTAGCCTTCAGCTTGGCCTCGCTACCCCTTTCCGATGTGCCTGAGCACTTGAGGGGGATTTTCGATGCTGCTGCCGATCCGTTTGCTGCTGTCGGGGCTTGTCGCCCTGCTGGCCTTCGCCATGCCGACGCTGGCCGCCGAGAAGGCGATCATCATCCTCGACGGCTCCGGCTCGATGTGGGCGCAGATCGACGGCAAGGCCCGCATCGAGATTGCCCGTGAGACGCTGAACAAGGTGTTGGCGGGGGTGCCCGGCGAACTCGAGCTCGGCTTCATGAGCTATGGCCACCGCGAAAAGGGCTCGTGCGACGATATCGAACTGCTGGTGCCGCCGGCGGCCGGCACCGGCGCGGCGATCAGCGAGGCGGCCGCGGGCATTACGCCCAAGGGCAAGACGCCGATCTCGGCGGCGGTCCAGCTGGCGGCCGAGGATCTGAAATACACCGAAGACAAGGCGACGGTGATCCTGATCACCGACGGGCTCGAGACCTGCGAGGCCGACCCCTGTGCGCTGGCCTCGTCATTGGAAAGCCAGGGCGTCGATTTTACCACCCATGTGGTCGGGTTCGGGCTGACCGATGAGGAAGGCAAGCAGGTGGCCTGCCTCGCCGAGAACACCGGCGGCCAGTACATCGCGGCCGGCGACGAGACGACGCTGACCGAGGCGCTCAAGACTACCGTGGCGGAAGTTGCCGCGCCGACCGAGCCGGAGCCAGCCGTCGAACCCGAAGCGACGCCGGCCGAGTTCAACCTCGTGCCGCAGGTGGTGATCGCCGAAGGCGACACAAGCATCGATCCTGACGCCGATATCGTCTGGGAAATCCACAAGGCCAATGCCGATGGCAGCGAGGGCGAATACGTCGCCACCGAGTACGGCCCCGACTACAAGGGCAAGCTCGAGCCAGGCACCTATCTGGTTCGCTCCAGCATCGGCTACGCCCGCGTCGAGATGCCGGTGACCATCGAAGCAGGCAAGGTGGCGGAGCCGTATTTCGTGCTCAACGCCGGCCAGCTGACGATCCGGCCGCTGCCGAGTGCCGGAGCCGAACCCGACAGCAATGCCGCGGTGTTCACCGAGTTCCCCAATGGTGAAAGCACCACCAGCTACGGCGAAACCAAAGTATGGGTGCCGGCCGGAGAAACCAAGGTGCAGGTGACGATCGGCACCGGCGTGGTCAGCGAGGCCATCGCGATCAAGTCCGGCGAGTTGCTGAGCAAGGACATCGTCGTCGGGGTCGGCGTGGCGGCCGTCAATGCCTTCTACGTCGAGGGCATGAAGGTCGAGGACAGCGAACTGTTCGAGGAGATCCTCGAAGCCAAAAAGGACATCCAGGGCAATCGCAAATCGCTGACCTACAATTACGGCCCGGACCACAATTTCGAACTGCCGCCGGGCGACTATGTGCTGGTGTCGAGCGTCGGCGGCGCCAAGCTCGAGACGCCGTTCAGCATTGCCGCAGGCGAACGCACCGAGGTCAACGCCATCCTCGGCGCCGGGGTCGTGGCGATCACCGCCCCGGGAACCGACAAGGTCGAAGTATTCGGGGCCAAGAAGGACATCCAGGGCAACCGGACATCCTTCACCTACGGCTATGGCGGCGCGCTGCAGACCACGCTGACGGCCGGCGACTACGTGGTGGTCGCCTCGCCCGCCGAGGGCGAGGCGAAGCAAACCAGCATAACCGTGGTGGCCGGCGAGCGGCTGGAGATCACCGTCGAGTAAGGGGCAATGGCCGGTCGGCCGAGTTTGCCCGCCGGCGTTACCAAAAACACAACCCTTACCGGCTAAGCTGTTGCCAAGGCACAAGCTGGCGACAGGGTTTTGGACGACTTCTGGCACGCATTGGTGGCGAACTTCGCCGTGGTCGGCACGGTGTTCGCCCTGTGGACGTTGGCGCAGGAATGGCTGCACCGGCGCCGCCGGCGCGCGCAACAATTCGCCCTGGGCACCTTCATGGGCCTCAGCGCCGTTGCCACCATTGCCTTTGCCGTCGAAGTGCAGCCGGGCGTGCTGTTCGACCTGCGCTCCGCTCCGCTAGCGATTGCCGGGCTGTTCGGCGGCCCCATCGGCGCGAGTATTGCTGCGGTGCTCACGGCCGGATATCGGGCGGGGCTCGGTGGAGCCGGCATGGTACACGGGCTGATCTCCATCGCGATCGTCTCGCTGATCGGCCAGACCGTCCACCTGGTGCTCAACGGCCGCACACCCAAAGCAGTCCACATCATCGGCGTAGCATCGGCGGTGGCGCTGGTGTCGCTGCTGACCACGCTGACGGTCTCCCCGCTAGCCGAGGCGTCGCGAGTTGCCCTCACGCCGGCGGCAGCACTGATCTTCGTCGCGACGCTGCTCGCCGGATTTGTGGTGTTGCGCGGCGAAACTCAGGCGGCGGAACGCGCATTGATGAGCGCAGCGCTGATCGGCTCACCGGAGTATTTCTACATCAAGGACCGCGCCAGCCGCTTTGTCGTGGCCAATCTGCACGTGGCGGATAATGCCGGCTACCAGCGTCCGGAGGACCTGGTCGGCAAGACCGACTTCGATCTTACCGACAGCGAGCGCGCCCGGCAGCTGCTGGAGGAAGAGCAGCAGATCATGCGCACCGGACAATCCATGCTCGATCGCAAGGAGCGGCTGGTCGATCCCATGGGGCGCGAGCGCTGGTTTCTTACTTCGAAAGTAGCGCTGCACAATTCCGACGGCGAAGCCATCGGCATTGCCGGCACGACCCGCGACATCACCGAACAGCAGCGGCTCGAGGCCGAACTGACCGACAGCCGGAACCTGCTCAACTACGCCGTCAACGAGATGTCGGACGGCCTCGCGATGTTCGATCGCAACGGCTACCTGGTCTATTGCAACGAGCGCTACCAGAGCCTGTTTCCGCTCACCGGCGATGCGCGGAAGCCCGGCGCCCACATCCGCGATATTTTGCTGCGGGTGGTCCAGACCGGCGAGCAGTTGAACCTGGGCGATCCCGAAGTCTGGCTGCAGGTGGTCTCGGGTTCCCTGAGCAAGCCCTCCGAGGAGCAGGTCAACCTGTTCGATGGGCGCTGGCTGCTGATCCAGACCCGGCCCACCGAGGAGGGGGCGGCGATGGTGGTGATCTCGGACATCACCACGGTCAAGCAGACCGAAGGCGAGTTGCGCAGCCTCACCACCGAACTGAAGCTGCTCGCCGAAACTGATGGGTTGACCGGGCTGATGAACCGGCGCTCGTTCGACCTGCACCTGGTCGAAGAACTGGAGCGCAGCCAGCTTGAGAAACGGGCCCTGAGCCTCGTGATGTTCGATGTCGACTGGTTCAAATCCTACAACGATACGCTCGGCCATCCGGCTGGCGACGAATGCCTCAGGGTGGTGGGCCGCTGCCTCAAGATGGCGCTGCTGCGCCACGGCGACCTGGCGGCACGCTATGGCGGCGAGGAGTTCGTCGCCATCCTGCCCGATACCGGTGAGGACAGCGCCCTGCTTGTCGCCGACCGCGTGCGATTGGCGCTCGCCGAGCTCAAACTGCCGCATCCCGGGGCGGCGGGCCGCACCGTCACGCTCAGCGCCGGGGTCGCCAATTATGCCGCCGACGAGACGCGGCGCAGCGCCGGCCAGTTGCTGTCGCGGGCCGACGAGGCGCTGTACGAGGCGAAGGCGGGCGGGCGGAACCGGGTGACGGCGTGGAAACCACGCGATGCGGCGCGGATCGTCGGCTAGTTCAGGCGGCGCGGTCGCGCAACTCCTCGAACGCCTTGGTGTAGAGATCGACCAGCTTGAAGGCACGCTCCATGGCGACACCGCGCCCTTCACGCAGCAGGGCCGTCGCCTTGGTCGGCAGCACGGCGCCGGTACCGGGTTCGATCAGGATGGCATGCCATTGGGCGGCACGCGTCACGCGGATGGTGTAGCCGCGATAGCTATCGTCCAATGCGTAGTCCCCCGCGTAGTTGTACTGCCTCGAAATGCGAGGCTGCGCCAGCGGTTCCACTGGCTCAACGACCGGCCGATCACAACTGACCAGCGATGTGGATTGTGGGGAGAACGGGAAACGTGATCGGCGCTGTCACGATTCGGCGGAAATCGTCGCCGGCGGAGTCGGCCGGCCGCATCGAACGGAACGATGACTGCCCGGTTCATCGCGGCTTCAGCGGCAACAGCGCAGTCTCCGCCCACCACACAGGGAGGACTCCAATGCTCAGGTCAGTCATGCTCGGCGCCGCCCTCGCGGCCGCATTGACGCTGCCGACGACGGCCGCCGAGGTCGAGCTCGAGGCCAGCGACAGCGGGCAGATCGAGTTCGTCATGCCGTCGGGCAATATCGGCTGCATCGTCACCCCGGAAGGCGGCACCGACGTCTATCAGCCGGAAGGTGGCGGCCCCGAAATCATGTGCGACCGGGTGGAGCCTGAATATGTCCGGGTGGTACTTGGCGACGACAGCGCCGAAGAACTCGACGAGGTCGCCGACCCCAGCTGCTGCGGAGCCGACCAGGTCCTGCAGTATGGCGAATGGACGACGCTCGAAGGCTTCGTCTGCTATTCCGAGCGCACCGGCCTCACCTGCAACACCGAGGACGAAGCGCACGGCTTCAAGCTGGCGCGCGCCGGCATCGAAACCTGGTGAGGGGGGCGGTCTGGACCGCTTCCGCCCCGCTGACCCTACGGTCCGAGTACACCGTTGGTGCAGTCGGTGGGCGAGCTGGCGGTGCCATGCCCTACAAAAAATCGTCGCGGCGCGGGGTAAAGCTGTCGATCAGCTTGCCGGCTTCCAGCGCCCTGACCCCATGCACCAGGCCTGACGGCACGATATAGGCGCCGCCCTTGCCGATGGTTTCGGTGACGCCATCGATGGTCACTTCGAACACGCCTTCGGCGACGTAGCTGGTCTGCAGATGCGGATGCGAATGGAGCGCGCCGATGCCGCCCTTTTCGAAGGTGAACTCGACCAGCATCAGTTCGGGCAGGTCGAGGATGACGCGGCGGGACGAGCCATCGAGCTCGGTGTGCTTGCCATCGCCGGGCTGCGCAAAGAGGGGGGACATTCTGTCACTCACAGTTTGTAGGCCTTCCGCACCAGGTTGTAGGCGAGGTCTTTGGCGACTTCGTGGGCTTCATCCTCATCCAGCCGGTGCTCGGTGACGAGGCGGGCGAGGAAGGCGCAATCGACACGGCGAGCAACATCGTGGCGGGCCGGGATCGAGGGGAAGGCGCGAGTATCGTCGTTGAAGCCGACCGTGTTGTAGAAGCCCGCAGTTTCGGTCGCCATCTCGCGGAAGCGGCGCATCCCTTCGGGGCTGTCGTGGAACCACCAGGGCGGGCCGAGCTTCAGCGACGGATAGACGCCGGCGAGCGGCGCCAGTTCGCGCGCGTAGACGCTTTCGTCGAGGGTGAAGAGGATGATCGACAGCTTCGGGTCGGTGCCGACCGCATCGAGCAGCGGCTTCAGGGCCCCGACATAGTCGGTACGTGTGGGGATATCGAAGCCCTTGTCGCGGCCGAACTTCTGCAACATCGCCGGCGAGTGGTTGCGCCAGGCGCCGGGGTGGACCTGCAGCACCAATCCGTCGTCAACAGACATGCGCGCCATCTCGGTGAGCATCTGCCCGCGGAACAGCGCCCGTTCGCGCGGCTCGGCCTTGCCGGTGCGCACCCGATCGTAGAGCTGACCGGCTTCCTTGGGCAGGAGATTGGCGGTCTCGGCGGTCGGATGGCCGTGGTCGGACGAGGTGGCGCCGAAGCTCTTGAAGTAGGCGCGGCGCTTGCGGTGCGCCTCGAGATAGCCGTTCCAGTGGCCGGTATCCTCGCCGGTGATCTCGCCGAGCCTGTCGAGATTGGCGGCAAAGCCGGCAAAATCCGGGTCGACCACCGAATCGGGGCGATAGGCCGGCACCACCCGGCCCCGCCAGCCGCTGTCGCGGATCATTTTGTGCCACTTGAGATCGTCGAGCGCCGCATCGGTGGTCGAGATCACCTCGAGGTTGAAGCGCTCGAACAGGGCCCGCGGGCGATAGTCATCGCGCCCGAGCCGCTCGGCGATCTGGTCGTAGATGGCATCGGCGTTGGCTTCGCTCAGCCGTTCGGTGATCCCGAACAGGGTGGCGAAGGTGTGATCGAGCCACGAGCGGGTCGGGGTGCCGCGGAACAGGTAGTAGTGCTTGGCAAACAGCCGCCAGATCTTGCGGCCATCGGTCTCCACGGCAGAGCCGTCGGTGGTGGGGACGCCCAGATCCTCGAGCCGGATGCCCTGCGAAAACAGCATGCGGAAGACATAGTGATCGGGGACGATCAGCAGTTGCGCCGGATCGGGGAATTTCTCGTTCTCGGCATACCAGCGCGGCTCGGTATGGCCGTGCGGCGAGACCAAAGGCAGGTCCTTGATCCCGGCATAGAGCGCCTTCGCGATGCCGCGTGCCTTGGGTTCGGCATCGAACAGCCTGTCATCGTCGAGCAAAGTCATGGTCCCAGGATCCTCCGAACCACTTGGTTACTTAGCGTGGGCGCCGAT
>JAEUMC010000699.1 GCA_016793415.1 Devosia sp.
GAAGATGCGGTCGGACTTGATGCCGAAATCGGCGCAGGCCTTGAGGTTGGTCGAGAGCGCCGCGAAATGGTCCGGCACCGCCGCCTCGCCCAGTGCGTTGGCGATCCAGGCACGGGCGGTCGCCGCGTTGGTCATCGTCTCGTCGGTGGTAAAGGTCTTCGACGCAACGATGAACATCGTCCGCTTCGGGTCGAGCCCCTTCAGCACATCGTGGATATGCGCGCCGTCGACATTGGAGACGTAGTGGGCGCGGAGGTCGGCTCGCGTGTAGGGCGCCAGCGCCAGCGTCACCATCGCCGGGCCGAGATCCGAGCCGCCGATGCCGATATTGACCACGTCGGTGAAGCTCTCACCGCTCGAGCTCTTGATTGCGCCATTGCGCACGGCGTCGGAAAACCCTTTCATCGCGGCGAGGACGCCGCGGATCTCGGGCATCACGTCCTTGCCGTCGACCACCACCTTCTTGTCGCCCATGTAGCGCAGCGCCATGTGCTGCACCGCGCGATCCTCGGTGACGTTGATGTGCTCGCCCTTCCACATCGCGTCGCGCTTCTCTTCGACGCCGGCGGCGCGCGCCAGCTCGAACAAAGCCGCCATCGCCTTCTCGTCGATGCGGTTCTTCGAGTAATCGAGCAGCAGCTCGCCCGCCTTTGCCGAGAACGTCTTGAAGCGGTTCGGGTCACTCGCGAACAGTTCGCGCATGGTCGTCTCGTCGAGACGCTTGCGCGACTTCATCAGCGGGTTGAGGAGGGACTTGCGGGGGGTGGCCATGACGCTGTTCTCCAAGAAGGACTAGATGACGGCGATGTCGCCTGCCGCCCATGTCGCTCGGGTTTGTGCCGCATAATCGGCGAACGCACCAGCCTCGATCGCGGCGCGGGCACCTATGCAGAGCTGCTGGTAGTAGCTCAGGTTGATCTGGCTCAGGATCATCGCCCCCAGCATCTCCTCGGTGCGGATCAGGTGATGCAGATAGGCGCGGCTGAAGCGGCGGCAGTTCGGATTGGGCGACGCTTCATCCAGCGGGCGCGGATCGTCCTTATGCCGGGCATTCTTCAGGTTGATGACACCGAAGCGGGTATAGGCGTGCCCGTGCCGGCCGGCGCGCGTCGGATGCACACAGTCGAACATGTCGACGCCGCGTTCGATGCCACCGAGGATATCGTCGGGCTTGCCCACCCCCATCAGGTAGCGCGGCTTGTCGGTCGGCAGTTCCGGCGTGATCTCGCTGAGCACTCGGAACATCACCTCCTGCGGCTCGCCCACCGCGAGCCCGCCGATCGAGTAGCCGTTGAAGCCGATCGACTTCAGGCCCGCCGCCGAACGGCCGCGCAACTCGGCATTGTCGCCGCCCTGCACGATGCCGTGCAGCGAGCGGTAGGGCTGGTTGCCGAAGGCGTCCTTGCTCCGCTGCGCCCAGCGCAGCGACAGCTCCATCGCCCGCTCCATCTCCTTGTAGTCGGAGGGCAACGGGATGCACTCGTCGAGCTGCATGATGATGTCGCTGTCGAGCAGCGTCTGGATCTCGATCGAGCGCTCGGGCGTCAGCTCGTGCGCCGAGCCGTCGATATGCGAGCGGAAAGTGACGCCGTGCTCGGTAAGCTTTCTGAGCTTGGCCAGCGACATCACCTGGAAGCCGCCACTGTCGGTGAGGATCGGCCGTTGCCAATCCATGAAGTCGTGCAGCCCGCCCAACGCCGCGACGCGCTCGGCGCCGGGGCGCAGCATCAGATGGTAGGTGTTGCCGAGCAGGATATCCGCGCCAGTGTCACGCACCTGTTCGGGATACATCGCCTTGACGGTGCCCACCGTGCCGACCGGCATGAAGGCCGGCGTCTGCACGTCGCCGCGCCACGTGTCGATCCGGCCACGGCGGGCCATGCCATCGGTGGCGATCAGGGTGAAGGAGTAATCGGATTTCATGCCCGGCTACTTAGCCGCCCGCTCGGCTCCTGTCACCCCGCGGCGAAGGCTTGCCTTCGTCCGCCCGCGGCGAGACCTGCCTCGTCCGCCCGCGGTGAGGCCTTCCTCATCCGCCCGCGGCGAGGGCTGCCTCGTCCGCCCGTGGCGAGACCTGCCTCGTCCGCCCGCGGCGAGACCTGCCTCGTCCGCCCGCGGCGAGACCTGCCTCGTCCGCCGCGGCGAGGCTGGCCCTGCCCCGCCGATCAGACCGCGGCAGTGATCTTCTTGTAATCGGCCTCGGGGAACGCCTTCATCGTCACGCTGCGGGTGAAGCCGAGCATGCCGACCCTGAGGTTGAAGGTCGCCAGCGCCTCGTCGTTCGGCGCATCGACGATCGCCACCTGATCGTATTTGCCCATGGTCATGTAGATCGTCTCGAGCGTACAGCCGCTCTTGGCGGCCAGCTCCTTGGCGGCATCGTATCGCGCTCCTGAGTTCTTGATCGCCTTGATACCCTGCTCGGTCCAGTTGAGCAGCAAGATGTACTTGGACATATGACGCTCCTCCTGTTGATGCGAAGCGATAAACTTCGCGACGGGAACTATATCCCCTCCGGAGGCGCTCGAATACGGACCTTAGGCCCTGAACAGCAGGCTGGCGTCGCCGTACGAATAGAACCGGTAGCCGTCGGCAATGGCGTGCGCGTAGGCGGCGCGCATCGTCTCCAGCCCGGCAAAGGCGCTGACCAGCATGAACAGCGTCGAGCGCGGCAGGTGGAAATTGGTCATCAGGATGTCCACCGCGTTGAAACGGTAGCCCGGGGTGATGAAGATGTCGGTGTCGCCGACGAATGGCTGCAGCGTGCCCGTCGCCCGCGCCGCCGTCTCGAGCAGCCTGAGGCTCGTAGTCCCCACCGCGACCACCCGGCCGCCCCTGGCCTTGGCGGCGAGGATGCGCTCGACCACCGCGGCGGGGATATCGCCCCACTCGGCATGCATCACATGGTCGTCGGTGTCGTCCACCTTCACCGGCAGAAAGGTCCCTGCCCCGACATGCAGCGTCACCCGTTCGACGCTGACCCCGAGGTCCGCCAGTTGCTGCAACAGACCCTCGGTAAAGTGCAGCCCCGCAGTCGGCGCCGCGACCGCGCCGTCCTTGGCCGCGTAGACCGTCTGGTAGTCCGACTTGTCGCGCTCCTCGGTATGCCGCTTGGCCTCGATATAGGGCGGCAACGGCATGGCGCCATGCGCCTTGATCGCCTCATCGAGTTCGGCGCCGCCGAGGTCGAACGCCAGGGTGATCTCGCCGGTGTCTCCCTTGCCGGTGACGGTGGCGGTGATCGAGCCATCGTCACCCAGTTCCAGCCGATCGAGCAGGTGCAGCTTCTTGGCCGGCCGGGCGAAGGCCCGCCAGGTTTTGGCGTCGACCCGCTTGTGCAGGTTGAAACTGACATTGGCGCGCAGTTCGCCGCGAATGCGGGTGCCG
>JAEUMC010000718.1 GCA_016793415.1 Devosia sp.
CGATCCGCGCGAGCTCCACGGCGAACTCTGCGTCGGACACATCCGGCTGCTGCAGCCAGAGAATGGTGAATTCCGACGCTGCGCCGTTCTGGGTCAGCCTGGCGGAGACTGGCGGAGCGAGCGCGGCGCCCTCGGCCGAGATGCGGAAATCCAGCACGCCGTAGAGATTGGGCTCGGTAAACCGCATGACGGCCCGGCCGCACGGCAGGTCGACCAGCCAGTCGCCGCCGCCGATGTGGTAGATGTCGACGTTCTGCACCGGCCCCCATGAGGGAAAGTTCAGCGGATCGGCAAGAAAACCGTACACCTCATCGAACGGCTGCTCGATGAGGACGCTGACAGGCTGCGAACGCATAAGGCGACCCTCCGCCCGGAAGCATGGGGTCGCCGGTCGCGATACACAACAATGCGTAGATCACGTTTTCGGTTTGTCACCCGGGAACGCAAAAGGCCCGCTTTCGCGGGCCTCTTGGAGTACGCAGGTGAGCAGCAGCTCAGCCCTGGCGGGCCTTGTAGCGCTTGTCCACCTTGTTGATGATGTACACGCGGCCGCGGCGGCGCACGAGCTTGTTGGCGCGATGGCGACCCATCAGAGCCTTGAGCGAATTGGTGACTTTCATGCCGAACCTCGGAACTGAAATAAAAACAGGCGCCGCGCGCCCTTCGAATTGGGGCCGTGATTAAGGGCAAAAACCCCTGCTGTCAACGCCCTTCAGCCGGTTTTCCGGGGCGGCAGCATGTCTCCCGGAAGCGACGTCGGTTTCGGGACAAAGACATGCGTGAAAACAAAGAGCTAACGCGCAGGGAGCGGGTCGGAAGCTCGCGACGCGCTTTAGCACGATTAACCGGCCGGCAAGGCGCCGGTGCGACACTGCCGGGATGCAGAAACCCAGCTTTGCCAAGCTCGATGTGCTCGTCGTCGATCCCTCGCCGCATATGGGCGCGCTGATCGGCCAGATGCTGCGCCACCTCAAGGTGCGCCGCGTCGATGAGGTGCAGAGTTCCGATGCGGCAGCGGTGCTGCTCCAGTCGCACCGCTTCGGCGCCATCATGCTCAACGACGTTCTGACGCCGATGAGCGGCGTCACCGTGGTCAAGGCACTGCGTGCCGCGTCCGAAGGGCTGAACCGCGACACGCCGGTCATCATGATGTCGGCCGCACCCGATGCCAGCGAGATCGCGGCGGCGCGCGACGCCGGCGTCACCGAATTCCTGCGCAAGCCCTTCGCCACCCAGCATGTCGAAAGCCGCCTGGTGTCGATCCTGACGGCGCCGCGCCCGTTCATCGAGGCCGGCAGTTTTGCCGGCCCGGATCGTCGCCGCAAGCGCGGCGACTACAAGGGTGGGGAGCGTCGCTCCGACACTAAGCGCCCGGCTTGAGATCGAGCTCCTGCCAGCGGATGCAGGCGACACGCCGTCCGTTGGGCAGCGTGTCGAGCGGCGGCCTCACCTGGGCGCAGCGCTCTTCGGCATAGCGGCAGCGCGTCCGGAAGGTGCAGCCTGAAGGCTGGTTGATCGGCGACGGGATTTCCCCCACCAGCCCCGCGATAGTGCGTTGTCGGGCCCGGTTCGGGTCGGGGATCGGCACCGCCGTCAGCAGTGCCCGCGTGTAGGG
>JAEUMC010000725.1 GCA_016793415.1 Devosia sp.
GCGATATAGGCTTCCCCCAGCGTTTCCGTCCCGGCTGCGGCGATGATCTCGGCCGGCGTGCCCATGCGGATGATCCTGCCGGCAACGATCAGCGCGATGCGGTCGGCGTGTTCGACCTCTTCGACGAGGTGCGTGGCCCAGAGGATCGAGGTCTGGTGCGTGTCGCGCAACCCGCGGATGTGCTGGCCGAGCAGTTTTCGCGTGGTCGGATCGAGCCCGACCGAAGGTTCGTCCATCAGCAGCAGCGCTGGCATGTTGAGGGTGGCGCGGACGATCTCGATGCGGCGCTGGTTGCCGCCCGACAGGGTGCGGACCGGCTTGTCGATCAAGTCGGTGACGGCGAAGAACGCCGCCGCGGTGTCGATCCGCTCGTTGAGCAGCTTGCCGCTGAGGCCGAACAGGTTGCCGTGGAACCTGAGGTTGGCCCGCACGCTCATGTCGAGGTCGAGCGAACGCGACTGGAACACCACGCCGAGGCGCTTCAAAATCTCGGAGGCCTGCTCCTTGTAGCCCAGGCCGAACAGCCGGACGGCGCCGCCATCGGGCGAGAACAAGCCGGAGCAGATCTGGAACAGGGTGGATTTGCCGGCCCCGTTGGGACCGAGCAGGCCGACGATCTCCCCCGGCGCGATGTCGAGCGAGACGCCCTTCAGCGCTTCGTTGCTGCCATAGGACTTTCGCACATCGGTGAGCGCGAGAACGGGCTCGGTCATGAGGCGGCGGTCTCCTCGGGGGCGACGGAAGCGGCGATCTGGCTGGCGATGGCTTCGCGCTCGGCACGACTACGCTCGCCGCGCGGCACGGTAAAGCGATAGTCGGCGGTGATGCGGGCCGGTCGGCCGGCGAGCACGATGGCCCGGTCGGCGAGCATCGCCGCATCCTCGGGCAGATGGGTGACCAGCAGCACGGTGGGGCGGCTCTGCTCGATCAGCGCGAACAGCACCTCCTCCATCTCGCGGACCAGGGTGCGGTCGAGCGACACGAAGGGTTCGTCGAGCAGCAACAGGCGCGGGTTGACCGAGAAGGCGCGGGCCAGCGCCACGCGGCGCTGCATGCCGCCCGAGAGCTCATGCGGGAAATAATGCTCGAAGCCACTCAGCCCGACACGATGCAGCATCTCGCCGGCTTGAGCGGCGGTGGTCTCGGGGCGCACCGCGCGGATGTTGTCGAGCGCGGTGAGCCAGGGAAGGAGCCGGGCGTCCTGGAACACGAAGCCGGCGGGCGGCGCCGCGGCGGCGGGGACGCCGTCGACGCTGACGCTGCCGGAGAACAGGGTGTCGATGCCGCCGACCATGCGCAGCAGGGTGGATTTGCCGACGCCGGAAGGGCCGACCAAAGCCACCACCGAGGAGGGCTCGACCTTGAGCTCGAAGCGCTCGAGCAGGGGCTCGGGCAGGAAATCGAAGCGCTTGCCTTCGATGGCGATGTCGAGACGGGGACCACTCATCGCGGCTGCCGCCATCTGAGCACCCGCCGCTCGAGCGGCCGGAGGATCAGGTACTCGAACACGAACACCACCAGGATGAAGGCGGTGGTGTAGGCGAAGATGCCTTTGATGTCGAAGAATTGGAAGAACACCGAGATGCGGAAGCCGACGCCGCCATCGGACCCCAGCACCTCGAAGACGAGAACGATCTTCCAGATCAGGCTGAGGCCGGTGCGTGCCGCGGCAAGCACGAACGGCATCAGCTGCGGCACGGCGATCAGGCGCAACTGCCTGAGGAACGGCATGCGGAAGGCGCGGCCGAGATCGTCATAGGCCGGATCGAAGCTGCGCACGCCCTCGCGAATGGTGGCGATGACCAGCGGCAGCTTGTTCAGCACCACGGCAAGGATCAGCGCGAACTCGGTGAGCCCCAGCCAGATGTAGAGCACGATGGCGATGACGATCGCCGGGACGTTGAGGCCGACCACCACCCAGGCGGAGAACAGCCGGTCGGCGACGCGGGAGCGGCCGAGACCGATGCCGATGGCCGTGCCTAGCGCCATGGCGATGACGAAGGCAATGACGGCGCGGGTCAGGGTCTTGCCGAGGTCGGGCAGCAGCTTGCCTGTGGTGGCCAGCGTCCAGACATGGGCGCCGACCTCGATCGGGGTGGGGAACAGGCGCGACGGGAACAGCATGGCGAGGATCTGCCAGGCAGCCAGCAGCAGCAGCAGGCTGACGAGCTCGAGGGGAATGCCTCGTCTCGCCGCACGCTGCTGCCGGTCGGAAGTTACGGCTGCGGTCCTGCCGTCGCGCAGTTCAACGGCTATTTGCGATAGCCTTTCCAGAAGGTGCCGTCGGCCAATTCGGTCGAGTCGCCGACCACGTCGGGGCCGCCGAACTTGGCCATCACGGCAAAGGACTCCTCGGCCGGCTGCATGTTGGAGGCGGCATACTTGGTGACGATGCCGGCGCGGTAGTCGTCGCGCAGCTGGGCGAACAGCTTGTCGTCATCGCCGACATTCATCACATCGCGGATCTTGTCCCACAGCGCATCGTCGGTGAGCAGCGCGTTCTTGGTCTCGAAGCTGGCATCGAGGAAGCCCTTGATCGCGGCTTTCTTCTCGCGGCCGGTTTCATCGAAGAAGGCCCAGCCGAGCAGCGGCGGGGTCTCGGAGACGCCAAGGTCGGCGAGCATGGCGGCGACCGAGATCAACTCGGTCTTCCCAGCCAGCTTGGCGCGTGAGTTCCAGTTCCACAGGTTGAGCGCTGCCTGGGCCTGGCCGCCGGTGATCAGCTCGTTGACCAGCGGGGGAGCGCCGAACTTGGCCTCGGCATCTTCGGTGAGGTTGCCACCAGTCAGCTTGTTGTAATAGGCGGCGAGGATGACATAGCTCTTGTCGACCGGGCTGCCGGAAACGGCGAGCGTCTTGCCCTTGAGGTCGGCAACCGTGGCGATGCCGGCGGCCGGATCGACCATCAGCCCGCCGACGGTCAGCGAGTGCGGCACCATGGTGACCATGTTGCCCTGGTGGCGCTGGATCGACACCCAGACGAAATCGGACAGGATGACGTCGACTTCCTTGGCCTGCAGCGCGATCTGGCCGGCCTTGCTGTCGGCGACGTCGCGGATGTCGAGTTTCAGGTGATGCTTCTTGTCGAGCTCGAGCGCCTGCATGGCGGCGAGTTCCCACTTCACCGTGCCGGTGGCCTGCACGCCGAGCGACAGTTTTTCCGGTTCGCCATGCTGGGCGAAGGCACCGGAAATGAAGCCGAGCGCCAGGGTCATCCCCAGCAGAGCGGCCTGTAGAATCTTGCGCATGGTTCCTCCCGCGGAACGCGTCAGTATCATTGGGTGCGTGCAGCGCTAGCACCCGGGATCATTGGGCTTGGCTATATCATGTATTGCGGCTCGCGGGTTGCTGGCGCGCGTCCTGACAGCAGATTGTAAATTGCGATAATGCCTATCGAAACTGCCTATGGGGGCCACCAGAATGAAGACGATTTTCGCTGCCGCAACCGCCGTCCTGATGCTCGCCGGCGTGGCACATGCCGAAGGCAATCTGGCTGCAAACGGCACCGACCTGACGCTCGAAATCAACACGGTGGATCTGAAGTTCTCGCAGGACGTGTGGGAGCTCGAGACGGGCAAATACTACCAGCTCGACATCACCTCGGACGGCAATGAGGAAATTGCCGTGGTGGCGCCGGAGCTGTTCC
>JAEUMC010000746.1 GCA_016793415.1 Devosia sp.
GGGCGCCGGCCCCGCCGACTACCTCGCCCTCCATATCCCCTGCCGCGGCTCCTTCGTCATGGTGCTGCGATGATCTCGGTGCCCTCGCGACCCTATCCCTATGCGCTCGACCCCGAGCATACCGCGCTGGTGGTCATCGACATGCAGCGCGATTTCATCGAGCGCGGTGGTTTCGGGGATTCGCTCGGCAACGATGTTGCCCGGCTCGAGGCGATCATCCCGACGACGGCGGCGCTGATCGCGCTGTTCCGGGCGCAGGGCTGGCCGGTGATCCATACCCGTGAGGCGCATCAGCCAGACCTCAGCGACTGTCCGCCTGCAAAGATCCGGCGCGGCAACCCGAGCCTCAAGATCGGCGAGGCGGGCGCCATGGGACGGCTGCTGGTCAGGGGTGAGCCGGGCAACCAGATCGTCGCCGCGCTGGCGCCGCTCGAGGGCGAACTGGTGATCGACAAGCCCGGCAAGGGGATGTTCTGGGCTACCGGCCTGCATGAGCAACTGCAACAGCTCGGCATCACCCATCTGGTGTTTGCGGGTGTCACCACCGAAGTCTGCGTCCAGACCTCGATGCGCGAGGCCAATGATCGCGGCTATGAGTGCCTCGTGATCGAGGATGCGACGGAAAGCTACTTCCCGGAATTCAAGGCGGCGACGCTGGCGATGATCGCCGCGCAAGGCGGCATTGTCGGCTGGGTGACGCCGCTGGCGGCGCTTCAGGGGGCTTTATCGGCATGATGGTCAACGATCCCGCGGTGCTGGCGGAGGTGACGGCGGCGTTCGAACGCTACGAGGCGGCATTGGTCGCCAATGACGTGGCGGTGCTCGACGAACAGTTTCTCGATAGTCCGCTGACCGTGCGCTACGGCATCGGTGAGAACCTCTATGGCAGCGAGGCGATCCGGGCGTTCCGGCTGCTGCGCCGTTCCACCGGGGTCGACCGGCGGCTGGCCGAGACGGTGATCACCACTTACGGGCAGGACACCGCGATCGCCGCGACGCTGTTTTCGCATGACAGCGTCCCCGGCAAGGTTGGACGGCAGATGCAGACGTGGATACGGATGCCGGATGGCTGGCGCGTCGCGGCGGCGCATGTCAGCGTCATCGACGCGTAGGTCTGACTACGCGAGACCTAGAGGGGATCATGCTGAAACGCACCTCCGGCGAGGAGATCCGCCGCGTGCTGGCCAGCCGCATCATTGCCGGCGAGCTGGAACCCGGCACACCGCTCGATGAGACGCTGCTGGCCAGCGAGTTCGCGGTGTCGCGCACCCCGGTGCGCGATGCGTTGCGCCTGTTGGCGGCGAGCGGCCTGGTGGACCAGAAGCCGCATGCCCGCGCCCTGGTGGCCAAGCCCGCGCCGGCGGAGCTCGCCGGCATGTTCGAGGTGATGGGCTATCTCGAGGCGTTGTGCGCCGGGCTCTGCGCCCAGATGATGACGGCGGCCGAACGCGAAGCGCTCGATACGCAGCACACGACGATGGCCGGGATCGTGCGCGCCGGCGACACCACCGGCTATGCCGAGGCGAACGACGCGTTCCACACCGCGATCTACGAAGGGGCGCATAACGGCTATCTCAGCGAGATCACCATCTCAACCCGGCAACGGCTGCAGCCGTTCCGCCGCGCCCAGTTCGGCGCTCGCGGGCGGCTCCAGCAATCGCACGCAGAACACGGACTGATCGTCGAAGCGATACTACGCGGCGATCGCGCCGAAGCCGAGGCGGCGATGCGCAAGCACATCGCGATTGTCGGCGACGCGTATGAGCGGTTCAGCAGGGTTTAGGGAAACACCGGCGGTGCAGTAATCCTCCCCCGCGGGGCGGGGGAGGATCAAGGAGAGGCCGGCACCTTCGCCGCCAGAAACTTCCGCCAGCCGCCGAACTCCGAGATATCGCGTGCGCCTTTGATCGCCTCGGCCTCCACTAGGAACCCCTTGGCGGTGGTGCCGTCAGCCAGGCGCAGCGTACCGATGCCGAGCGGCGCCGGGATCTTGGCGACGAAAGCGCCGAACCCCGCCGCATCCAGCGACCAGATTTCGGTGGCGATGCCCGTGCCCGCGCCATCGGCGACGCGCAGCAGGCCGGGTTTGGGCGGGGTGGTGCCGGGGAGGGCATAGAGCCGGTAGTCGGGCGTCGTGGTGGCCGCACGGAGGAAGCTGCCGCCGAGGCCGGTGAGTTCGCCGTTGAGCGGCAGGCCGGAGAGGTGGGCGCCGACCACGGCGATTTCGATCCGCCCGGCCGACGCACGGATGGAAGCGCCGGTGGCTTCGCCGGTCAGCGCCATGCCAATGCCGGCAAGGTAACCGTCGCTGTTGGCGCGACCGATCAGGGTCAGGCTGCCGCGCAGCCCGTCGGCGCGGGTGCCGGTGGGCACCGACAGCGCAGCGAGATCGAGCAGGTTGACGAAGTTGGTGTAGCTGCCGAGGTTGGAATTGAGCGTGATCGGGTCGGCCTCGAGCTCCGCTACAGTATAGGCGCGCGGCACGGTGGGCACGGCGAGGCAGTCGAGCCGGGCGAGGAGCGGCGCCACGGCGCGCTTCAGATCCATCAGCTTGTAGGTCGCCTCGAAGGCAGAGACGGCGGTGAGGCCGCGGGCGCCTTCGATGATCTTGCGGGTCACCGGGTGGAAGGAGGCGGGACTGGCCTCGAGCAGGGTTCTGGTCGCGGCGTAGCGTTCGGCCACCCATGGCCCCTCGTAGAGCAGCCGGGCCACCGCGTGCAGTGGTTCGAAATCGACTTCGATGATTTCGGCACCGAGCGCCGCGAGGCGGTCGAGGTCGGCGGCGTATGAGGCCTCGGCGGCGGCGTCGCCGAAGAACTTTCGCTGCGCCTTGGGCGGCACACCGACCCGCAGGCTTGGTGGCGCGGCAGATAGGGTTGGCGCCGGCAGCGGGCGCGAATAAGCGTCGGCGGCGTCATAGGCGGCGGCAACCGTGGTGACGCGGAAGGCGGTAGCGACGTCGCGGGCAAAGACCGAGATGGTG
>JAEUMC010000763.1 GCA_016793415.1 Devosia sp.
AATTACTGACAACAGGGAGGCTCAGATGCCGAGCCTCGCACGCCCCGATCTCGCTGCCTTACGACTGAAAATTGCCGCCCTCGAAAAGCGCCCGCTGCTGGCCGAAGGCGCGGCAATGCTGGCCGAGCGGCTGGGAAAGGCTGCCAATGACAGAGGCGAGCTTGCCGATCCGCTCGAGCTGCTGGCCGCGCCCAATGGGCTGCTGCACGAGGTGTTTGCCGACGAGCCGCGCCAGAGCGGCGCGGCGCTCGGCTTCACCTTCGGGCTTGCCCGGCAGTTGCTGACCGCGGAACGGCAGGCGGTGCTCTACCTGCAACTGTCTGGGGAAGGGCAGGAACTCGGATTGCCCTATGGCGCCGGGTTCCAGCAGTTCGGCATCGATCCAGCCAAACTGGTGATCGGCCGGATCGACGGCGTCGCCGAGCTGCTCTGGGCGATGGAAGAGGCCATTGCCTGCCGGGCGGTCGCCGGGGTGATCGCCGATCTTGCCAGCCACCCCAAGGCGCTCGATTTCACTGTGTCGCGCCGCTTGAGCCTGCGCGCCGCGGCAGCCGGGACGTCGGCGTTTCTGGTTCGCTATGGCCGCGGCCGTGAGGCGAGTGCGGCAAAGCTGCGCTGGCGGATTTCCTCGGCGATGAGCGGCGAGGTGCCGTTCGACCCGCGTGCTCCCGGGCCGCCGCGCTTTCAGATCGAGATCGAAAAAGGCCGGCTCGGCGACAAGACGCAGCGCGCCGAAGGCAAGACCATGCTTGTGGACTGGACAGAAAATGGTTTCGTTTCAGTCGAACCCAAACACCGCACCGCAATTACTGTTCGGCGAACGGCGCCGCCATCTCGCCCTGTCATTGCCCCGCTGGGCGACCGACTGTCTCAAACGGGCTGATCCGGCGCTCGGCGCTTCGATGCGCCCGTTTGCCTTGTGGGAGAAGCAGAAAGGCGCGATGCGGCTCGCCGCGGTGGATGCCGCGGCTGCCAAGGCCAACCTGATCTCCGGGCAGAACCTGTCGGATGCGCGGGCGTTGGTGCCGGAACTCGAAGTGCGCGAGATCGACCGGGCATATCTCGAGCAGGTGTTTTTCGATTTTGCCGACTGGCATTCCAATGCCAGCCCGATCGTTGCGGTCCATACGGCCGCCGCCCCCTATGGCGATCTGATCCTCGATATCACCGGCGTCGCCCACCTGTTCGGCGGCGAAGCGAAGATGCTCGAGCTGCTGGTCAACCGGCTGCGCAGCCTGGGGTTCACCGTCTCCGGCGCCATCGCCGATACGGTCGGGGCAGCCTGGGCCCTGGCGCATTTTTCTCCCGGCCGGATCGTTGCCGGGGGCGAGAGCGAAGCGGCGCTCGCCAACCTGCCGATCGTCGGGTTGCGGCTCGAAGAAGCGCAGGTCGCCGGGCTCAACCAGATGGGGCTCAAGAGCATCGGTCAGCTCTACGGTCGGGATCGGCGGGCGCTGCAGGCCCGCTTCGGCGCCTCGCTGATCGAGCGGCTCGACCAGGCCCTGGGCCGGATTGAAGAGCGGATCACCCCGCGGCTGCCGATCGCCGAATATTATGCCGAGCGACGCTTTGCCGAGCCGATCGGCTACATGGACGACGTGCTGATGACGGCGCGCGATCTCGCCATCCAGCTCGGCCTCAGGCTCGAAGCCGAAGGCGTCGGGGCGCAGAGCTTCCATCTGCTGCTCTACCGGGTCGACCACAAGGTGATGAACCTGAGCATCAATGCCGGCCGGGCCACCCGCGACCCCAACCATATCGCCCAGCTGTTCGTGCATCGCTCGGAGCGGCTGGAAGGCGAATACGATGCCGGCTTCGGCATCGACATGATCCGGCTGGCTGCCAGTTCGCTGTCCGAGGTGGAGAGCACGCAGCTCGGGGCATTCGAGGTGCGCGACGGGGCAGCAGACCTCGACCGCCTCTATGATCGGATGACCAGCCGGCTCGGGCCGCTGGCGCTTACCCGCTCGAAATTCGTCAACACCCATATCCCCGAACGGGCCGCCAAACTCGAGCCGGTGATCGCGCCAACCCCGGACGATCCGGAGGCATTGCCCGATCCGGAGCTGCAGCGGCCGTTGCGGCTCCTGCCCCATCCCGAGCCGATCAACGTGATGGCGGAAGTGCCGCATGGCCCGCCGATGCGGATCATCTGGCGGCGGATTGCCTACCGTATCCTCAAGGCCTCCGGCCCGGAGCGGATCGAGGCCGAGTGGTGGCGGTCGGGCAAGAATCTCGAAGTGCTGGAGCCGCCCGAACGCGGCAGCAAAAGGCACGACCCCCGCGACGATCCCAAAAAGACCGATAAACCCAAGCCCAAGGAGCCCGAGCACATCTCCGCGCTCGACGCCTTCGATCCGCTGACCACGGTGCGCGACTATTATGTCATCGAGGACGATGGCGGCCGCCGCTTCTGGATCTTCCGCGTCGGGCTCTATGGCGCCGCCGAGGCGCCGCGCTGGTTCCTGCACGGGTTCTTCGCATGAGCCGCCCCAGCTATGCCGAACTGATGGTGACTTCGAACTTCTCGTTTTTGAGGAGTGGCTCGCACCCCGAGGAACTGGTCTCGGCGGCGATCGCCCTGGGGATGAGCGGCGTCGGCATCTGCGACCGCAACAGCTTTGCCGGCGTGGTGCGGGGTTACGTGGCGCATCGCGACCTCAAGCACACGGCGCCCGACTTCCGCTATGTGGTCGGCGTGCGGCTCTGCTTTGCCGACGGCACTCCCGATATAGTCGCCTACCCCTCGGATCGCGAGGCCTATGGCCGGCTCTGCCGCATGCTGAGCCGCGGCAACCTGCGCGAGGAGAGCGAGAAGGGCAAATGCGTGCTCTATTTCGCTGACCTCGAGGAGTTCATCGCTGGCCAGCTGCTGATCCTCCATTGCGACGAGGCGCGCTGGGAGCACTCGGCCGCGACGCTCGACCGGCTGGCACAACTCAGCCCCGGCAATGTCTGGCTCGCCGCAGCCGTGACCTTCAAGGGGACCGACCGGGCGAGGCTGAACCGCCTGGCCGATATGGCTGCCACCGCCGGCGTACCGCTGCTGGCTGTCAACGACGTGCTCTACCACGAGCCTGCCCGCAAGATCGTCCAGGACGTGGTCACCTGCATCCGCGAGCACCTGACGCTCGAAACCGCCGGCCGCCGGCTGCAGCAGAATGCGGAGCGGCACCTCAAGCCGGCGAGCGAGATGACGCGGCTGTTCGCCGAACATCCCGACGCGATCGCTGAGACGCAGGTGCTGCTGGATCGGATCGGCTTCAGCCTCGACCAGCTGAAATACAACTATCCCACCGAAACCATCGGTAATGGCGAGACGGCACAGGAAACGCTGGAACGGCTGACTTGGGCGGGAGCGCATTGGCGCTATCCGGATGGCATCCCCGACAGCATCAAGCAGAGCCTGTGGAGCGAGCTCTGCCTCATCGCCTACAAGGGCTATGCCTCCTACTTCCTCACCGTCGAGGATGTGGTGCGCTATGCCCGGTATGAGCTCAAAATCCTCTGCCAGGGGCGCGGTTCGGCCGCCAATTCGGCGGTCT
>JAEUMC010000768.1 GCA_016793415.1 Devosia sp.
AGTGCCCTGGCTCGCGCTTCTGCCAGCGGCTCGCGATGGTGCGGCCGAGACCACCGAGACAGGGCGCCGCGGCGAGGAGGATCGACCGCCAGTAGTGCAGCAGCACGAACAGCACCACCAGCACCAGCGCGCCGACGATGATCACCAGCTCGAGGCTCAGCCCCATCGACTTCAGCCAGGCGGACAGCAGCATGCCCGGAAGGATGTGCGCGGCCGCCCAGACAAAGGCTGAGGTGACGTTGATGACGGAAAAGTGCCGGTAGTTCATGCCGAACATGCCGGCAATGCCTGGCACCACCGCCTTCACTCCCGGAATGAAGCGGCCGATGAACACCGACTTGCCGCCGTGCCGGGCGAGAAAGCTCTCGCCTCGCGCAATCAGCGGCAGGTGGTTGCGAAATGGCCAGAGCGTCTTGATGCGATCCTTGAGCCAGAAGCCGAGCGTATAGGAGATCGCATCGCCGACGACGGCGCCGAGCACTGCGGCGAGATAGATCTCCCAAAATGGCAGTTTGCCCTCAGCGATCAGACCACCGGCGAGGAGCAGCACGGGGGTCGAGGGGATGAACAGGCCGAGGATGAACACCGCTTCGGTCGCGGCGATGAGGAAGATGAACCACAGGCTCAGCCAGAAATTGCCCGAGATGGCTTCGAGCGCCATCTCCAGCCAGTTCGTCAGCGCAGTAAAGGTCTCAAGCATCGGCCTCTATTAGCGGGCCGAGGTGAGAACCAGATGACAGGCGTGCTTCCTAGTGGCCGGCTTCCGGCTTGCGCCACCGGGCCTGCAGCGAGCGGCCGAACTCACCCATGAAGGGCGCGAGGGCGAGCAGGATGCGCTTCCAGAAATGCACGATGAGGAAGGCGATGGTCAAAACGATCGTCCCGACGATGATCACCATCTCGAGGCTCAGCCCGATGGATTTCAGCCAGCCGGTCAGCAGTACGCCGGGCAGGATATGCACTGCCGCCCAGACGAAGGCCGAGATGATGTTGATCACCGAGAAATGCCGGTAGGGCATGCTCATCATCCCGGCGACGCCGGGGATCACGGCTTTCACGCCGGTGATGAAGCGGCCGATGAAGATCGCCTTGCCGCCGTGGCGGGCGAAGAACACCTCGCCCTGCTCGATCAGTTTCAGGTGGTTCTTGAACGGCCAGACGGTTCGGATCTTGTCCTTCAGCAGCCAGCCGACGGTGTAGGAGATGGCGTCGCCGATGATGGCGCCGAGCACCGCGGCAAAGAAGATCGGCCAGAACGGCAGGCTGCCCTGGGCGATGAGGCCGCCGGTCAGCAGCAGGATGGGGAGCGACGGCACCAGCAGGCCAAGGATGAAGACCGCCTCGCCGATGCAGACGAGGAAGATGAACAGCAGCGAAAGCCAGAAATTGTCGGAGATGGACTGCAGGAACAGCTCGAGCCAGGTCGAGATGGAGTGGAGAAATTCGATCATAGGCAGCGGGAGGCTCCTGGCCCGTGGGTAGTCGCGGGGCCCCAAGCCCCACGTGGCAGCGTGTCATGAACGGCCTGATATCGCCAGCCGCCATGAGCGCTCGCTTTGCGACTATTTGAAGAGGGGGGCATGAACTCGACGTGAACGCGCCGTGGCTCGCAGGATTGTCGCGCTTTCGAACCGGAAAAGTCTGCAACTTTTTCTCGAAACGCTCTATTGCGTCGCTGGCTGATCTCGGGCCGTGGGGGCGAGGAGGCAGCAGGTGCACGGAGTTTGGCGATGTCGCTGCCCATCCATCACATGATTTCCAGCGGGCCGCAGCCGGTGGCGCCGTTCAGCCACGCGGTCGAGGCCGACGGCTTCGTATTCATCACCGGGCAGATGCCGACCGATCCGGCCGCGCCGGATGCACCGCTGCCGGAGGGCGTCGAGGCGCAGACCCGGCGGGTGATCGAGAACCTGAAGCTGATCCTGGCCGGGGTCGGCTTGGGGCTCGAGCATGTGACCATGGCGCGCATCTACCTCACCGAGTTCCAGCGCGACTATGCGGCGCTCAACGCGCTGTGGCCGAGCTTCTTCGAGGCCGGCAAACTGCCGGCCCGGACCACGGTGGGGGTGACGGCGCTGGCCGTCGGCGCACTGGTCGAGATCGACCTGATCGCCAGGCGGCCCTAGACCAGCCCCAACCCGGCTCCAGCCGCAGCGCTCAGCAGCACCACGAGCCAGGGCGGGGTCCTGAGCAGCAGCAGGGCCAGCGCCGCGATGCCCCAGGCAAGGTCGAGCGGGCCGAAGACGGCGCTGGTGAATACCGGATCGTACAGCGTTGCCAGCAGCAGCCCGACCACGACGGCATTGGCGAGGTCGAGGCCGGCGCGCAACCGCGGGTTGGCGCGCAGCGACTGCCAATAGGGCAGGGCGCCGAACACCAGCAGGAACGATGGGAGGTAGATGGCGCCGAGCCCGAGCAGCGCGCCGGCGATGCCGTTGGGCGGCGCGTCGAGCAGCGCGCCGGCATAGGCGGCGAAGGCAAAGAGTGGGCCGGGCACCGCCTGTGCCGCGCCATAGCCGGCAAGGAACAGGTTGTGGTCGATCAGCCCCGGCGCCACCAGCTCAGCCTCGAGCAGCGGCAGCACCACGTGACCGCCGCCGAACACCAGCGAGCCGGTGCGATAGAATTTCTCGGCGACCACCAGCCAGGCGTTGCCCGTCGCAGCCAAGATCGGCAGGGCGAGCAGCAGGCCGAAGAACAGGGCGAGGAAAACGCTGCTGGTGCGATCGAAGGCTAAGCGCGGGACCGCAGCAGGCGGCGCCAGCAGGTAGCCGGCGAGCGCGGCGGCGGCGATCAGCGCCAACTGGGTCAGGCCGGACGGCAGCAACAGGGCGATGGCTGCCGCCGCAAGCGCGATGAGGCGGCGCTTGAGATCCGGCGTCAGTGATTTCGACATAGCCCACACGGCCTGGGCAACGACGGCCAGCGCGGCAAGCTTCAGCCCATGCAGGACGCCGTCGGCAAGCGGACCGCTCAGCTGCGCGGCGCCAAAGGCGAAGGCCAGCAGCAGGATCACCGAGGGCAGGGTGAAGGCTACCCAGGCGGCGATGCCGCCCCAATAGCCGGCGCGCAACTTGCCGATGGCGATGCCGACCTGGCTGGAGGCGGGACCCGGGAGGAACTGGCACAGCGCCACGAGATCGGCATAGGCCGCATCGTCGAGCCAGTCGCGGCGCTCGACGAACTCGGCGCGGAAATAGCCCAGATGGGCCACCGGGCCACCGAAGCTGGTAAGGCCGAGCAGCAGGAAGGCGCGGAAGACTTCGGCGACGCTGTTTCCGCTTTGCTGCACCGCTGACACCTGCTGCCCCGCTCTCAGGGGTGACCGGTGCCTCAGCCGGGCGTCACAATCAAGGCGGCCGGAGGCTCTCCGGCCGCAGGGCTTTAGCTGGTGACCTTGGCCGTCCGGCCGTAGACCAGCAGCATGACGATGATGACGAGGCCATAGATGATCTGCCGGCCCGCTTCGGGCATCTGCATGATCGAGAGCACGGAGTTGAGCAGGACGATGAGGATCACCCCGACCACGGTGCCGATGAAGCGGCCGCGGCCGCCGAGGATGTGGGTGCCGCCGATCACCACCGCGGCGATGGCCGGCAGCAGGTAGGCATTGCCCATGCCCTGGTAGGCCTTGGCCGAATAGCCGGCCAGCAAGATGCCGGCGAGGGCGGCGCAGAGCCCCGAGATAACGAAGGCGCCGACGATGACCCAGCGGGTGCGGATGCCGCTCAGATAGGACGCGGCCTCGCGGTTGCCGGTGGCATAGATCGCCTTGCCGAAGGCGGTGCGGCTCAGGATGGCGGCGATGACGATGGAAACGGCAGCCCAGACGAAGATGGCGACCGGAATGCCGAGGAGTTTTTCGGCGGCGAGGTAGCGCATCAGCGGGGTGGCCGAATCCTGCGGGGCAAAGCCGCCGGTATGGGCGATCATCAGGCCACGCATGACGGAATCGACGCCCAGGGTGAAGATCATCGAGGGGATACGGAGATAGGCGACGCCGAAGCCGTTGAAGAGCCCGACCAGCAGCCCGATGGCGAGGCCGGTGGGGATGGCGGCCGGACCACCGACGGTGGTCGCCATCATCGCTGCAGCGGTCATGGTCCAGGGGACGCTGAGGTCGATGTGTCCGAGCAGGATCACCATCATCATCCCCGCCGCGACGATGCCGAGGAAGGCGCCGGTCTGCAACTGGGTGAGCAGGTAATTGGGACTCAGCAGCGGCATCGTGCCGAGCGTTGCGACGGTATAGATCGAGCCGAGTGCCAGGATCACCAGCACGAAGCCGGCGGAGATGACGATCGGCAGATCGTCGGATTTCAGGCGGGGCAGGGTGAGATCGTTGGCCATGGGTCCGGTCCTACCTGAAGAGTTCGAGACGGTTCTTCACCCGCAGCGTGCGGATGGCGCCGAGGCTGACGGCAGCGAGCAGCACCACGCCTTCGACCAGCGGCTGCAATAACGGGTCGATCGAGAGGATGCGGAAGTAGAACGAGATGGCGCGCAGGATCAGCGCGCCGATCAAGGCGCCGATCACCGTGCCGACGCCGCCGAGCAGCGAGATGCCGCCCAGCACCACGGCGGCGATGGAGTTGAGCGTATAGGCGCCGGCCTGCGGAATATCGGCGTTGCCCGAGCCGGTCTGGATGGCGAGGTAGAGCCCGGCGCAGCCGGCAAAGAAGCCGGCAAGGGTGAAGGCCCAGAGTTTGGCGCGATTGATCGGCAGGCCCGACATATAGGCGGCGCCTTCGGATGAACCGATGGCATAGAGGGTGCGGCCGGTAACGGTGCGGCGGAACGGGATCCACACCGCAGCGGTGATGATGACGAGGATCAGCAGCGGTACCGGCACCCAGGCAATGGGCTGCAGCCAGCCGGCCTCGCCATCCTCGAACAGGTGGTAGGTCTGGGCCAGATCCTTGATCGAGTTGGTGACGGCCCAGTTGAGATCGAGGTCGACCTCGCCGCCGGGTTGCGGGCGGATCAACAGGGCCAGGCCGATGGCGACGGCGCCGGTGGCCAGCGTCGCGATGATCGGCTGCAGCCGGCCGTAGACGATGACGAGGCCATTGACGAGGCCGAAGCCGGTGCCGGCGGCGACCGAAATCAGGCAGCCGAGAATGATCTGCCAGGGCTCGCCGCGCACCAGTTCGCTGGCAATGCAGCTGGTCAGCGTCATCACGGCGCCGACCGACAGGTCGAGCCCGCCGACGATCACCGTCATGGCCTGCGCCATGGCGACGAAGGCGAGGGCCACCGATTCATTGGTGTTGGCGATGAACACGTTGGCGGAAAAGCCGCGCGGGTGGATGAAATTGTAGACCAGGTAAAGCGCGGCGAGCAGCAGGACGGCGCCGTAGAAGCCGCGGTTCTGGCGGATCGACATGGCAAGCGCCGAAGCGCGAGGCGGGGTGGTGGCGGTGACGGCGCTCATGCGGGCACCGCCTCTCGAGCCGGTGCGTCGGCGGGCCGGGTGATGTTAAGCGCGGCGGCGACCAGTGCCTCTTCGGTGATGGCGGCGCCCGAGAACTCGGTGACGATGCGGCCGTCATACATCACGGCGACGCGGTCGCAGCAGCCGATCAACTCGGCATAGTCGGTGGAGTAGAACAGGATCGCGGTGTCCTTGTCGGCGAGTTCGCGCATCAGCCGGTAGAGTTCCTGCTTGGTGCCTACGTCGATGCCGCGGGTGGGATCGTTCAGCAGCATGACCTCGGGCTTCGTCAGCAGCCACTTGGCGATCACCACCTTCTGCTGGTTGCCGCCCGACAGGCTTGCCACCGGATCGTCCGGCTTGTTGAGCTTGATCTGCAGCTGCGCGATGGCGTCGATGACCGCCTGGCGCGATTTGGCCTGGTCGATGAAGGGGCCTTGGCTAACCTTGTCGAAGCTTGCGACCAGGAGGTTATCGGCAATCGACATCGGCAGCATCAGGCCCTCGGTCTTGCGATCCTCCGGGACCAGGGCGATGCGGCTGCGGCCGCTCTTGGCCTCGGCAGGGGAGGTCGGTACCCCGCCTTCGCCGCCGACAGTGACCTTGCCCTCTACGCCGCGCAGCACGCCGAACAGGGCGAGCAGCAGCTCCTTCTGGCCCTGGCCGTCAAGGCCGCCCAGCCCGACGATCTCTCCCTTGCCGACCGAGAGCGAGACGCCGTTGAGGCGGTTCTCCCACCTGAGGTCGGTGACGGCGAGGTGTGGCTTGCGGGCGAGGGCCGGCGGCTTCACCGGAAACTGGTGGACGATGTCGCGGCCGATCATCAGCTTGACGATCTCGTCCTGGGTGCGGGCACCCTTCAGGAAGGTTTCGATGTGGCGGCCGTTGCGGAACACCGAGAGGGTGTCGCACAGCGCCTCGACCTCGTGCATGCGGTGCGAGATGAACAGCATGCCGGTGCCTTCGGCCTTGAGCTCGGCGAGCACGCCGTAGACGGTCTCGACATCGCGGCTGGTGAGTGCCGAGGTCGCCTCGTCGAGGATCAGCAGCTTGGGGTTCTTGCCCAGTGCCTTGGCGATTTCGACCATCTGCCGGCGGCTGAGCGAGAGATCGCGGATCAGGGCGCGCGGATCGACATCCTCGCAGTGGATGCGCGCCAATAGCGCCTCGGCGCGGTCGCGCTGGGCGCGGCGGTCGATCAGGCTGAAGCGGCGGGGCGGATCGGAGATCGAGATGTTGTCGGCCACCGACAGATCCGGCATGAGCGACAGTTCCTGGAACACGCAGACGATGCCGGCTTTGGCAGCCTCGGAGGGGCGGGTGAAACGGTGCTGGGTGCCGGCGACGGTGAGCGTGCCGCTATCGGGCTGCACCACGCCGGCCATGATCTTGATCAGGGTGGATTTGCCGGCGCCGTTCTCGCCGAGGATGGCGTGAATGGAGCCTTGCCGGCAGGCGAAATCGACCCCTTCGAGGGCGCGTGCCCCCGAGAAAAACTTGGATACGCCGCTCAGTTCGGCGAATGGCCGCGCGGCCTGCCCGTCCAGCATCGTCAATCCTCAACCGTCAAGTGATGGGAGATGCGGTGCCGGGCGATGGGACCCGGCACCGCCTGGAAACCCGGCGTCGCTCGCGAGAGCCGACCAGGTTTCCGTTCCTTGCCGGTCACGCGGTCGCGGGCATGGTGTGCCCGCCGACCGCGCTTCCAGCCCGTGCGGAGGTCTACTGCACGTTCTCTTCGGTCTGGGCCATGATCGCCGGCCCGGAGATGTTCACGCCGCAGGGTGGGAATTCATTGACGGTGAAGAAGTTGTCCGGCAGGTCGGTCCAGAAGTTCTCGCCATCCTTGAGCGCAGTGTAATCGACCGACGGCAGCGGCACCGAGATGAGCTGCGGCATGACGTTGCCTTCGAGCGCCGAGATCGCCGCCTTCATCGAGATGGCGACGAGCCCTGGCGACTGGCCGATGGAAAGGCCGGTGAGACCCTCGGCCGAGTGCGCCGCCACGAGCTTCCTGAAACCGTTCTCGGCTTCACCGCCCACCGGTACGAACGGGTGCTTGGCATCGAGCAGCGCCTGCACGGTGCCGGTCGAGCCGCCCTGGGTGATCACGCCATCGAAGGTGCCGTGCACGGCGAGTGCGTCGGCGGTGACCTTCTGGGCGGTGCCGTCATCCCAGTTGCCGACCACCTGGACGATTTCCCAGGGGCCGGGGGTGGCGTCGAACACCTCGTGGATGCCGATCGAGCGGTCGCGATCGACCGAGTTGCCGGCAAGGCCGCGGACCTCGAGGATCTTGCCCGAGGTCTTGCCCTTGGCGGCAAGTTCCTTCAGCACGAAGTTGCCCCAGTCGCGGCCCATCTGCAGCTGGTCTTCGTTGACCATCATGACCGCGTCGGTATCGAGGATGTTGTCGAACGGCACGATGACGACGTTCTCGCGGTCGGCGAGGCGGATCACCCGGTCAAAGCCTTCCGGCGACACCGCAATGGTGACGATGGCGTCGAAGCCCTGGTTGATGAAGTCCTCGATGGCGCCGAGTTGAGCCGGCGCGTCGGTGCCGGTCGAGACGACCTTGAACTCCTTGATCTTGTCCTTGATCGCCGGGTCTTCGGCGAAGGCCTTGGCGGTCTTGATCATCTGGATGCGCCAGGTGTTGCCGACATAGCCGTTGACTACGGCGATGCGGTACGGGCCCGGCTTGGCTTCCCACTGGAAATACTTGGTTTCGGCGCTCCACGGGGCAAAGCAGGTGGGGTCGGCGCCGGGGCCGGAGACCACCTTGGGTCCGGCATAGCTGAGGCTGGTCGAAACGAGCAGGCCGACAATTGCGGCCGAGGCAATGCGTAGTACGTTCATAGGTTTCTCCTCCCAGAGAACGATCTGAAACAACTAGGCAGTCGCTGGTCAGTCGGTGTCCGGTAGTCCGTCCACCGTCGTCGGGGCCGCTGCCGGCCCGTACGGCGCGCCATTCGGCGTCGCCAATCCCCTGCGCGCGGGATACCGCGCGCCGTGCTACTCCTTGAACAGGGCCAGGCCTGCTTCGAGGTGCTGGCTCATGCGGTATTGGTAGGCAAAGCGGTTGCGGCTCTCGAGCGCGTCGGCGATGCCGCCATGCTCATCGAAGCTGACGCCATGGGTCTTCATGCGGTTGACGCCGCTCTCCATGATTTTCAGCATCACCGGCTTCATGATCCGATAGATCTCGTTGACCTGCTTGTTGCCGAGGATGCCGACCAGGGTCGAATGGAAGCGGAAGTCGTGCTGGGCGGCGACGTGCAACTGGTCTTCCTCGCGCATGGCATCATTGGCTTCACGCAGCCGGACGATGTCGTCGGAGGTGGCGCGCTCGAACAGCTGGTCGACGGCGCCGACCTCGATCAGCTGGCGGAACCCCTGGGTGTCGAGGAAGGTTTGCCGGCTCAACTCCAGCGTGTTGAACGAGTAGAGTTCGAACACCGCGTCCATGCGCCGGTCGATGATCACCGCGCCGACCTTGGGCCGCACGTCGACCACGCCATAGGCCTTGAGGATGCGCATCGCCTCGCGCACCGTCGTCCGGCTCGAGGCGAACATCTCGCCCAGCTCGCGCTCCGATGGCAGCGGGTCGCCGACCCCCAGGTTGCGGTTGTCGATCAGCGCCTTGATCTGCCCGACCAGGGTTTCGACAGCGGAATCGTAGAGGTGCACGGCGCGCTGCTTCTGGCGCGCGCCCCCTGGTTTCAGCCGAAC
>JAEUMC010000785.1 GCA_016793415.1 Devosia sp.
ATGATGGCGCTCGATCGTGGCGGCTCGTGCGCCGGGCTCGCCTACCGGCTGCCCGATGCCGACCCGCACGGGCAGCTGGTGCGGCTGCTCACCCGCGAGACCGACAGCCGGCGCCCCACCAATGTGCCGCGCTGGATGCGGCTCGCGACGCCGGACGGTCCGCTCCATGCCCTGGCCTTCGTTGCTTCGCCCCAGGGCGACAACTATGCCGGCCGGCTGCCGGATGCCGTGGTCGCCCGCACCCTCGCCCGCGCCGCCGGGCAGTGGGGTTCTGGGGCGCAGTATCTCTACAACACGGTGACCCAGCTCGAGGCCCACGGCATCCGCGACAGGAACCTATGGGCGCTGCAGGCCCGCGTGGCTGACGAGATCCGGGCGCTGGCGCCGGTGGCGGCTTAAGGCTCCGCTTCCCTCCCCCTTGAGGGGAGGGATCGAGGGAGGGGGTGGTGAAGTCACCACCGAGCTTGCCCTCACCACCCCCACCCCCAGCCCCTCCCCTCAAGGGGGCGGGGAGCCCACTGCTGGCGGCGTGAGGGCTAATCCCGGAACTGCAGCGGCACATAGCCGCCGCCGATGGTCATCTCGACCTCGACCCGATCATCGGCGGTGACGCCCAGCTTGTTGCGCACCACCTGCTTGAGCGGCAGCAGGTAGGTATCGTCCTTGGGGAACAGCGAGGTGGTGAAGGTGACGCCGTTGATCGTCGCCTCGACCGGAATGACGCCCCAGCCATAGCTCGCGGCCTGCTTCACCTTGGCGATCTCGGCGCCGATCTCGAGCGGAATGCGGGCGTAGAAGAACGGCGCCGGGCCGCGCCAGTAGATCACCGTCGCTGTGAACTGCAGCTCCATGCCGGTTTCCTCCGCGAGGCGAAGTAGAGCGGAGCGTCACCGCCGCGGCAAGTCCGCGCGTCTTGTTCTCGTCACGACCGGCCACTAGCCTCGCCTGACGCAGTACGGGAGGAAACCATGCCGACGCGCCTCAACCCCTATCTCAACTTCGACGGCAATGCCCGCGAGGCGATCGAGTTCTACAAGTCGGTGTTCGGCGGCGAGCTGACCATCAGCACCTATGCCGATGGCGGCATGCCGCACGACCCGGCCGACAAGGACAAGATCATGCATGGCCAGCTGATCTCATCGAGCGGCTACTGGCTGATGGCGGCGGACACCCCGCCCGGCATGCCGCACACCCCCGGCAACAACATCAGCGTGTCGCTCAGCGGCGACAATGACGCAGAACTGCGCGGTTACTGGCAGAAGCTCTCGGCCGGCGGCAACGTGATGATGCCGCTCGAGAAGGCGCCGTGGGGCGACAGTTTCGGCATGCTGAGCGACAAGTTCGGCATTTCCTGGCTGGTCAACATCACTGGCCCCGGCAACGCCTGAGCTAGCGGCAGCGTAAACTATCCGCGCAACTATCCCCGCGTCGTCGCGACGGGGATAGTTGTTCACGCCCGAGGCGCATGCAATTGATCGGTATTGCTCCGAGGGGGATATTTCATGCGTCGTACAATACTTGCTGCGCTGCTGCTGCTGGCAGCCGTCTCATCCGTTGCCGCAGAGGCGCTGCCGAGCTGCGAGCAGGTTCTCGCCGATGCCAACAAGAGCCGGGCGCACAAGATCCAGGCGGCGCTGCTCTATTACCACGGCAAGCAGATGGGGAAGCGCTGCGTGAAGGTCGACTACGTCAAGGCGATCACCATGCTGAACGAGGCCGGCGACGCCAGTGACGCCGCCTCGCTGGTCAAGGACCTGTCGTCCAAGGCCAATAGCGGCAACCCCATGGCGATCAACGCGCTGGAGAAGCTCGAACGGCTTGGTCTCGTCAAGAAGGTGCGCGTCGAGTAACGCGCACCCTTCCTCGACCTACTCGGCGGCGGCCGCCAGCACGATCTCTTCGTTGCCGTCGACGAAATCCTCGAACAGCACCGTGGTGCGGTCCTCGGTGCCGATCACCACGGCCATCTGGCCGGGACCGGTGAGGCGGCGGATCGGCTCGCCAGGCTGATCGACATTGAAGCTCACCGAATAATGGCCGCCGGCCAGCGTGGTGAACGGGATGCCGCGATAGGTCGCGGTCGAGGTGACGTGCACGTGACCGGCAATCACCTGGCGGATGTCGTCGTGGGTCGCCAGTGCGTCGAGGAACGGACCATCCTCGAGGATGCGGATGGTGTCGGACGCGATATGCAGCGCGTTGGCGTTGTGGTGCAGGATGACGATCACCGGAGTGTCGGCAGCTTCGGCGAGGCGGGCCTTGAGCCAGTCGATCTGCTGGGCCTCGAGCACGCCATCGACGCGGCCTGGCTCGGACGAATCGAGCAGGATGATCCGATAGCCCTTGAGATCGAGCACCTTGTCGAGGTGGCCGGTCTCGCCGGCATATTCTGCTCCGAACACCGCAAGGAAGGTCGGCCGATCATCGTGATTGCCCAGCGTGATGTGCACGGGGATGGTGAGCCCGGCGAGGATCGCCTGCAGCCGCCGGTAGGCTGCGGCCTGGCCGAGATCGGCGAGATCACCGGCCAAAATGCAGAAATCGGCATCGGCATAGCGGGCATTGATGGTCTCGACCGCGGTCTCAAGGCGGGCGGCGGTATCGAGCGTCATCGACAGCTCGCCCTCCGGCACCAGGTGCAGGTCGCTCATCACGATGAATTTCAGTGTCACGGCAGTGGCCCCATGGTTGATGGCGGCCTCCTAGCTGCGCCGGATGACTGGCGCGTGACAGACGCCGTCGACATTGATCCCTCCCCATTGCCGTGACATCTAGGAGGTCACGGCAACGCTAAGGCCAAGACCATGAAGAAGATCGGTTTCCTCTCGTTCGGGCACTGGACGCCCTCGTCGCAATCGCAAACCCGTTCGGCCGGCGATGCCCTGCTGCAATCGATCGACCTCGCGGTGGCGGCCGAGGAACTGGGCGCGGACGGCGCCTATTTCCGCGTCCACCACTTCGCGCGCCAGCTCGCCTCGCCGTTCCCGCTGCTCGCCGCCGCCGGCGCCAGGACCAGCCGCATCGAGCTCGGCACCGCCGTGATCGACATGCGGTACGAGAACCCGCTCTACATGGCCGAGGATGCCGGCGCCGCCGACCTGATCGCCGGTGGCCGGCTGCAGCTCGGCATCAGCCGCGGCTCGCCCGAGCAGGTGATCGATGGCTACCGGCATTTCGGCTACGTGCCGGCCGAAGGCCAGACCGATGCCGACATGGCGCGCGGCCATGCCGAGGTGTTCCTCGATGTGCTCGGTGGCGAGGGCTTTGCCCAGCCGAACCCACGGCCGATGTTCCCCAACCCGCCCGGCCTGTTGCGGCTCGAGCCGCATTCGCCGGGCTTGCGCGACCGGATCTGGTGGGGCGCCGCGACGACGCCGACGGCGCAGTGGACGGGCAAGATGGGGATGAACCTCCAGAGTTCGACGCTGGTGATGGCCGAATCCGACAAGCCCTTCCACATCCAGCAGGCCGAGCAGATCGCAGCGTTCCGCGCCGCCTGGACCGAAGCCGGCCACACGCGGACGCCGCGCGTTTCGGTGAGCCGGAGCATCTTCCCATTGGTCACCGACATGGACCGCGCCTATTTCGGCGGCGAGGGCCGCAGCCAGGATCATTTCGGCTATATCGAGCCGGGGAAGCAGGCGGTGTTCGGCCGCAGCTATGCCGCAGAGCCCGAGCAACTGGTCAAGGAGCTCAGCGAGGACGAGGCGATCAAGGCGGCCGATACGCTGCTGCTGACGGTGCCCAATCAGCTCGGCGTCGCCTACAATGCGCACGTCATCGAAGCGGTGCTGAAGCACGTGGCGCCGGCGCTCGGCTGGCGCTGAGAGGGGGTGGGCGATGTGTAACGACTACGAGCAGCACGTCACCCACCAGCAGTATCTCGAAGCGATCAAGGCGCTGGAGCTCGACAGCAGCGCGGCGCCGGCCGAACTGCTTGAAGCCGACGACATCCGCATCGGCGATATGGGACCGGTGCTGCGGGCCGCCGGCAACGGCGTCGAGGTGGTCTCGATGCGGTTCGGCTGGCCGCCGCCGCGGCCCAAGGCGCCACCGGTGTTCAACTTCAAATCCGACGGGCGGCACTTCGACAAATCGAAGCGCTGCCTCGTCATCCTCTCGGGCTTTTTCGAGTTCACCGGCACGAAATCGCCCAAGACCAAGCACCGCTTCAGCGTGAAGGGCTCACCGATCATGGCGATCGCCGGATTGTGGAGCGAGGACGCCGACGGGGCGCTGAGCTTCACCATGCTCACCACCGAGCCGGGGCCGGACATCGCCCCGATCCACGACCGGCAGGTCTGCGTGATCCTGCCGGAGGATTGGGCGCACTGGCTGTTCCTCACCAAGCCGGAGGAGGAGCTGCTGAAGCCGCTGCCGGCGGGAACGCTGGATGTGGTGACGGTGCGGCCCTGAGGTCTCTCCTGGCCGCCAATCGTCTCGCCCGCCCACCGACGTCATTCCCGCGCAGGCGGGAACCTAGTGGGATGCTGCGGCGCTAGCGAAGGCTGAGAGATCGCACTGGGTCCCCGCCTGCGCGGGGATGACGCCGGTGGGTGGGGCCAAGCGGAGCTCTTCCGCTGGCCCCCCTTACACTCCCTTACGGCTCCAGCCTACCCTGCTCCGGGTGCGCCTCCGCTGAGACGTCGCGCTCGTTGCGGGTCTTGTACAGCGAGTAGAGCACACCGCCTGCGAGCACGCCGAGCGTCACCACCAGCGACAGCAGGGTGTCGATCTTCACCCCGAACGGCACCAGCGCCACCTTGGCGCCGATCAGCACCAGGACGATCGCCAGCGACACCTGCAGGTAGCGGAAGCGGTTCATCGCCGCCGCCAGCGCGAAGTAGAGGGCGCGCAGCCCGAGAATGGCGAAGATGTTCGAGGTGTAGACGATGAAGGTATCCTGCGTCACGGCGAACACCGCCGGCACCGAATCCACCGCAAAGATCAGATCGACCGTCTCGACCATGATCAGCGCCACGCCAAGCGGGGTGAGGAAGGTGACGAGCTTGCCGGTCTTGCTGTCGGGCAGCTTGGTGAGGAAGTTCTTGCCGTCGAGCTTTTCTGAAATACGGAAGTGCTTGCGCAGGAATTTCAGGATCGGGTTGGCCTCGATATCGGGCTCCTCATCCTTGTGCGAGAACAGCCGCACCCCGGTGAAGATGAGGAAGGCGCCGAACAGCACCAGCACCCAGCTGAACGAATGCACCAGCGCCGCGCCGAGGCCGATCAGCAGGGCACGGAACACGATGACGCCCAGGATGCCCCAGAACAGCACCCGGTGCTGGTAGATGCGGGGAATGGCGAGGAAGCCGAAAATGGTCGCGATGACGAACATGTTGTCCATCGCGAGGCTCTGCTCGATCAGGTAGCCGGTGTAGAACTCGAGCCCGGCATCGGCGCCGCGGCTGAACCACACCCAGACGCCGAACAGCACCGCGACGAAGACGTAGCCGGCATAGAGCGTCAGGCTCTCCCTGGCCGAGATTTCGTGCGCGTTGCGGTTGAGAATGCCCAGGTCGAAGACCAACAGGCCGATGACGATGGCGAGAAACGCCACCCAGAAATAGACGGGTGTACCGAGGAAATCGCCCATAAGGGCGCTGAGCAGCATATCCATATGCCGGACCTCTCCATGTGAACGTTGGAGCAGTTCCGACATCACGGAGCGTAGAAGTGCTGCCGTCAGAGGGGCCCGGTACCGCCCGCAAAACGTAGCGAGCTATCGGCCGAGTTCAAGCCCCCAGGCAGCGGCAAAATGCGGCAGTCCGGCTTTTGGCTCAGGCCGAGGCGCCGCGGCGGGCTGGCCCCCACCCCGGACCCCTCCCCGCGACGGGGAGGGCCTCCAAAAA